>CAYMQL010000458.1:0-3046 GCA_964392255.1 uncultured Planctomycetaceae bacterium
ACTAGAGCGTAGGAACAGGTCTTCTCTGACACGTACTCCTATTCGGGCCGCCGCGCCAAAAAATGGGCGGCTTTGCGAAGGTTTGCGGGCTCGAATGGCGGGAGATTTGACATTGTCGAACTCGCGACGCATTGCGGCGGCGTTTTGCCACTTGCTAGTCTGGTGTTCCGTCGTTGCGGCCCAGACGCGCGAGCCCGCGCGCGTCGAGGAATCGCGCCCGTCGATTTTTTACCTTCCCGACCAGCAAGGCGCGTTGCAGCCCGTCCTGGATTTCAAGTATCAGGACTTCGTCGATCTCTATAATCTGAAAAACGGACTCGATCGAAACGATCAACCGCCGAGGTACACCCTGCAACGCATGGCGGCTGTCGGGACCGCCAAAAGAGACTATGCCGAACTGGACGTTCGCCTTCAGGCGTTGGTGCGCGACGGCGATTGGGTGCGAGTGCCCCTGCGGTTTGACGAGAGCTTGCTGCGCGGCGAACCGAAATACAAGGGCCCAGGCACTTGCCTGGTTCATTACGAGCATGACGGCGAGGGCTATGTTTGTTGGCTGCGGGGCGAAGCCGGCTCGGAGCATGAAATCTCTCTCTCGATCCTCGTCCCCTTATCGAAAGTGGGCGAACAATCGCGGCTGAGTCTGTTCGTTCCGCGGGCGACGCTATCGGAACTCAAGCTGACCGTGCCTTTGCCCAAGGCGGCGGGCCGGGTTTCAGAGGGGGCTACGCTGCTGCCTGCGCCCAAAGCCGATTCCGATGCAACCGAGTTCAACGTCGTCGGGTTGGGCGGCGATTTTCAACTGGCGTGGCGTCCGTCGGATCCGCAGGTTGAGGAAGCGCCGCCGGTGCTCGAGGCGTCGGGCACGGTGCTGACCCGGCTCGATGGGCGCTCGATTTCGGCCGAGGCTGCGCTCTCCGTCCGAAGCTACGGCGCCGCCTTCGACCGTTTTCAAGTTCAACTGCCGCCGGATATGAAACTCGCTCCCAGTCCGGCAGGCGACTACGTCGCCGCCCCGATCGAAACCGATGCGGCGAAAAAAAATGCGACGCGACGGGTTGAAGTGCGATTGCCTGCCAAAACGACCGGCCCCGTCGAAGTTCGTCTGGCCTGCCGCCGCGACTACGATCCGGCGCAGGATTCCTCGTGGTGCGAATTGGCCGGTTTCGAAGTGATCGGCGCAGAGCGGCAATGGGGCACAATCGTCGTCGCGGCCGCCGACGATTGGCAATTGCTCTGGGGGCCTTCCGGCAACGTTCGGCAAACTGACTCGTTGCCCGTCGATCTGGACGACGAGGACACGGCGGCGGGCTACGAGTATGCGGCGCAGCCCTACTCGCTGAGCGCGCGGCTTGTGCCCCGCAAAACGCGAATCGGCGTCGTCCCGAATTACGTGCTGCTGGTTGACGCCCACGAAGTCCGGCTCGAAGGCAAGCTGAACTACGCGATTCGCGGCGCCAAGACCACGGCCCTCGAAATGGCTTTGCCCGGCTGGAAGCTGGATCAGATTCTTCCCGACGACGTGGTCGCGGTCGACGGCATTGCAGAGCGCGACGGCGTCGTGCTGGTTCCTTTGGCGCAGCCGACCTCGGGCGCTCTGGAACTGGAAATCCGAGCGCACCGCCCGATCGAGCCGGGCGCAAATTCGTTGCGGTTGGCGTTGCCGCGATTGACGGCCGATTCGGTCAGCGGCGCTTCGGTCGACGTCGTCGCGGCCGATAACGTCGAGTTGACGCCCGATCGCGAAGCCATGCAAGGGCTATCGCCGTCGCCTCCCTCGGCGTCGCTGGAAATGCCCTACCGGCAACAGGCGCCTCTCTGTTATCGGAGCGCGGCCGAGGCGATGTTTGCCGCCGATTTTCGCGTGCATTCGCAGCGGATCGCCGTCGACGCCGCCGCGCAGGTGACGCTTGGCCCGCGCACGGCCGAGGTCGAACAGAAGTTGTCGTATCAGGTGGCCTACGTGCCGATCGACCATGTGACGATCGCCGTGCCCCGCGCGCTGGTCGGGGGCAAACAGATTCGCGTTCTATGCGACGGCAAGCCGCTCTCGCCCGTCGTTTTGACCGGCGAAGCAGCGCGAGGGCCCGATGCCGAGTCGCCGGCGTCGATGCGGGTCGAGTTTTCCTATCCGCGCATTGGCGATTGTGAATTGGTGATTCAGTATTCGATTGCCGCGGTCGAACCGACGCCGTCGCAGTCGGCGCTTCTCGCAATTCCGTTGGCGACGCCGCAAGAAGGCGAACTGAGGTCAAACCGCGCGACGGTCAAGGGGTCCCGCGGCATCCGCATTGCGCAGCGCGACGGCGGGGCGTGGACGGTTGCCGATCCCGAAGGAGCCTCATTCGAACGCAACATGCTGCGGCTGACGGCCTCGAAACCGCTCGACCGCATCGCGTTGAACTTGTCCGTCGATCCGAACGATACGGCCGGCGCTACGATCGTCGAACGCGCCTGGATCCAAACCCGGCTGACCGCCTCGGCCCGGCAAGATCGAGCCGCCTGCCAACTGGCGACCAACCGCGATCGCATCGAGATTGTACTGCCCGCGGGCGCCGCGGCGCGCGAAGCGGTCGTGCTGGTCGACGGAAAGCGCGTCGAGCCACAGGCATTAGGCGAGGGCCGTTTGTCCGTTCCGCTGGGCCCTTCGCGCGCGTCGCGCCGCTGCCGGATCGATCTGCAATACCATTTTCCGCAATCGCGTTCTGCGCGCGGCGCAATGGATTTTGAATTTCCAAAGTTCGGCGACGATATTTGGACGCGGCGGATATACTGGCAGCTTGTGCTGCCGGCCAACGAACACCTGGTATTCAATCCGCCCGGTTTTACGCGCGAGTTTGCCTGGGGGTGGAACGGCTACGGCTGGGGGCGGCAACCGGCGCTCGACCAGGCGCAACTCGAATCGTGGGTCGGCGCCGCCGTCGAGGCCCCGGTTCCGCCTCGCGACAATTGCTACCTGTTCAGCGCGTTGGGCTCGGTCCATCGGGCCGAGGTTCGCACCGCAAGTCGGTCTTCGATCGTCCTTTGGGCGTCCGGCGCGGCATTGGTG
>CAYMQL010000459.1:0-2111 GCA_964392255.1 uncultured Planctomycetaceae bacterium
GGCCGACGGCGAATCGGTCTTTGGGTTGTCGGGCCGAACGGCGGCAAGAAGGACGCCCAGCGGCCGCCCCCGATAATATCGGATCGAAACCCCGCCCGGCTCGCACCACCAAACTTCCGACGTTTTGGCCACCTGATACCGGCCCGAGGCCTCGATTGCGTAAGTGCAGCCGGCTTCGAGTCGCAACCCCGTGTTCTGCCAGCCCCGATCGGCCGCGACCGTCACCGAAGCGGCATTTCCGTTCATCGGCTTGCCCGGCGTGAAATCGACCGCCGACCGAGCCACGTCGTAGCCGTATTCGAGGTTTGCCGCCATCAGGTCCCACTCCTCGCACAATTCGCGCCAATCGGGCTCATACAGCTCGTAGAAACGCCGGTTGAAATCGGACGCCCGAACCAACTGCGGCAGTTGCCGAAATCGGGCCTGATAACGCGGATGACGATCCAGCAGGGTCGCCGCAGCCCAACACCAAGCGTAAAGCTCTGTTTCGTATTGCTCCGTCTGTCTCAGCTCGGTCACTGCTTTGAATGGCAGCGCGCGTCCTTGCGCCGCGGCCTCTTGAATGATGCGGATGCGGCCCCACTCGGGCGTCTCGTCGCGGCCGGCCGGCATATAGCCCAGCGTCAGCCGCCCGTCCCGCCAGCGGTGCGTCGCCAGATATTCCGCCATGCCCTCCATATACCACGTCGGGCCGCACCCGCCGAGCATCGCGTTCATAAATCCATGCACGCCCTCGTGCAGCAGCAAATGCCGGCGGTAGTAGTCGCTCGGCTGCTCGTACAGCCAAAGATCATTGTCCCAAGAATACCCGTTGGGAAACGCCGGCAGCCGCTCCGGCAAGAGTCCCGCCGCCACAAACCGCGACTTGTCCTTCATCAGAAAGCCCGTCATCCGCCAGTCGGGCTGCTTGGTCTCGCTCACGCGGAAATACTGCCGCCACTGCGGAACCGCCTGTTGAAAAGCATCAGGCAACTCGTCGATCGCGACGCCCGACATGTCGGTATAAAGCGTCAATCGCTCGCCCGCCAACTGGCGAATGCCGGCGGCTGCCGCTCGGGCGTCGTCGACGTCCGCGGCGGCGAGTCCGCTTGGCCCGACCAAAACAATCGCCAAGAGCACCAGCAGAAAAGCGATTCTCATAATAGCCGGAGCAATTGCTCCACCGTTGTCTATTCACCAGGGATGCAACGTCAAGAAACCGACTGCCGCCGCTTCGCCACCATCGCCAGCAGGGCCTTTTGCGGCTGGGCAAACTTCGCGATGCCCTCGGCCATCAGCACAGCTTCCAGCCGGTCCATATCGACCAGCCGGTCGATCTCATTCACAATCGCCGGGGGCGGTAGCCGATCGACTTGCCGCGAAAACTCGCGATCGCTTCGGGCTACGGCCTCGTTCGTCGCCGGCGGATTCGTCTCGATGTCGCTGCCGGCGAACGCCTCGACATATTTCCAAGGCGGATCCGACGCCTTCTTCGTGCCCGTGCTGGCAAAAACAATCTCCTGCGCCAGCGGCGTGGGATGCTCGCGCCAATACTGCTGGTTCTCGGCCCAAATCCGCTTGGCGTTCAGGATGCCCACCATGCCCTGGCTTTCCGGCGAAAGCTCCGGCACAGCCTTTTCCGTGTACACATCCAGCCGCGAGACAAAAATACTGTAAACGCTCTTGAAACCGTCGAGGCTTTTGCGTCGCTTCGCCCCGCGCCACACGGCGTCGCGCGCCAGACGGTACTGCCGCGACGAAAACACCAGCGTCACGTTCACCGTCACTCCGGCCGCGACCAGTTCCTCCAGGGCGTCCAATCCCCCGGGCGTGGCCGGCACTTTAATCATTCGATTCCGATGGCCCCCCGACCACTCCCGACCCAGCCGAACATACGCCTCGATCCGATCCGAATGGGCCATGTTCCGTTCGGGGTCTTCCAACAGCGGATCGACCTCGAAGCTGACGTAGCCGTCGTTGCCGGCGGTCGCTTCCCAGACGGGCAGAAAGACTTGCTGTGCATCGCGAACCAAACGGTCGGTCATCTGCCAGGCGATCTGTTCGTCGTCGAGTCCTTGACGGACCAGCCGTTCGATCTCCGCGTCGAACCGACCGGTGGCAATCAGATCGGC
>CAYMQL010000459.1:2121-3046 GCA_964392255.1 uncultured Planctomycetaceae bacterium
ACGATAATGGGGTTCGAGGTCGCCCCGGTTGCGCCGGTCGCCCGATTCAACCGGATCAACTCCGGATCGATCGAGTCGAGCCAGAGTTTTGTTCCCGCGGCCAGAAGCGACTGGATCGGATCACACATGATTTTGGCAACCTCCCGTAGTTTGATTTCGTCCTCGGTGGGCCAACGCCGCCACACGCAATTGTTGGGGGACATTATGTCAAAATCAAGCGCGGCAGCAAAACAGACGTGCCGCCCGCTCGCCGTCCTGCCGGTCGGGGAGAAATATTTGTGACTGGCTGGTCTTGTTAATCTAGGCAATTCGCATTGCGTCTGCCGGTTGGTCAATACGCGGGTTATTTTGAGATTTTGCCGTTTATTCCTGTTGTATGGTGCAAGGTTAGCCGATTTTTGGTGGTGTATTCGAGAAACCATCCGCTACGGTTGCGCCTTAGCGATAAATGCCGGGTGGTTAGGCAAGGAGGATGAACTAGTGAAAACAACGATGCTAAAAATCGTCGTAGGCCTTGCTGGAATCGGTTTGCTGATAACCCCGAGGGCCTCGGCCCAAGAGGTTATCTCCACGCCGAGTCCCTACCCGAATACGTCGGAGTTGCGCGCCAACGCCCCGCGCCAACAGTCGTCCAAGCAATATGCAGCGGCCGCCGACGCGGCCGCCACGGACCAAGAAGGATCGCTGGCCGAAGACGTTGCCGCGATGGACAACCAGTTTTGGGAAGGCGCCGAAGTTTCGGTGTGCTGTCCCGAGTGCGGCGGCGGCAGCGCCTGTCCGCCCGACTGGTACACGCGACAGGGCGTTCGCATTATCAGCCGCGGTAGCACCAGAAAACTTGCGGCCTCTTATCGGGCGCCTACGCAGGGCACTTTTGCCGCCGTGCCCTACATCAATAATCCCGACACCTATACCGTTTACAACA
>CAYMQL010000460.1:0-3033 GCA_964392255.1 uncultured Planctomycetaceae bacterium
TCCCCGAGCTGATGGTGCGTGCAAGCACGCACCCTACGCTGTACTATCGTCAACCCGCCAGAATCCGTTACTGCGTGCCCAAGGATCGGATCCTTGCTCTTGCTTGTCTCGATCAATACAATCTACTATTGGGTTCTAGCGATCGCGTCCCTATTGCAAACCAAGGAGACCTGTCATGCGTAGCTGCACATGTTGCATTAGATTGCTGATCGCGGTCGGGTTGCTTTGCCTTGTGGCGGGCTGGCCTTTGCCCGGCGTCGCGAAAACCTTGGAGATCGGCAGCCCTGCGCCGGATTTCGATTTGCCGGGCGTCGACGGCAAGCAGTACCGCCTTGCGGATTATGCCGACGCAAAGGTTCTGGTCGTCGTTTTCACCTGCAACCACTGTCCCACGGCCCAGGCCTACGAGGAGCGCATCAAGCGGTTGGCCGCCGACTACAAAGACCGAGGCGTCGCGCTGGTGGCCATCTCGCCGAACGATCCCGAGGCGCTTCGGACGGAAGAATTGAGCTACACCGACGTGGGCGATTCGTTCGAAGACATGAAGATTCGCGCGAAGGACCATGCCTTCAACTTCCCGTATCTTTACGACGGAGACTCGCAAAAGGTCTCGCGGGCTTATGGGCCCGTCTCGACGCCGCACGTTTTCGTTTTCGATCAGGCTCGCAAGCTGCGCTTCGTCGGCCGGATCGACAACTCGGACAAAATCGAACGGGCGACTACCCGCGAAACGCGCGACGCCGTCGAGGCGCTGCTGGCCGGCCGGCCGGTCCCGGTCGAAAAGACCAAGACGTTCGGCTGTTCGATCAAGTGGTCGGACAAACGGGCCTCGGTCGCGGCTTCGCAAAAACGATTGGCCGCGCAAGAGGCGACGCTCGAAACGATCGATCTCGATGGCGTTCGCCGACTGGTCCGCAACGAGGGCAAAAAGCTGCTGCTGGTGGACGTATGGGCCACGTGGTGCGGCCCTTGCATCGTCGATCTCCCCGAGTACGCGGCGATTCACCAGACGTATCGCAACCGGGATTTCGAGCTGGCGACCATCTCGGCCGACGCGCCGGAGGCCGAGGACAAGGTTTTGGAACTTCTCCGCAACCATCAAGTCGCGGGGAAGAACTATCTCTTTACGGGCGACGACAAATACGCGCTGATGGACGCGGTGGACAAAGAGTCGGTCGGGCCCGTGCCGTATACGATTCTCATCGCGCCGGGCGGAAAGGTTCTGTATCGGCACTCGGGGCCGTGCGAACCGCTCGAAATCAGAAAGGCGATCGTCGATTACTTGGGGCGAACGTATAAGTAGTTTCTGTTGCGGAAAGCCTTGGCAGGGTGCGTGCTTGCACGCACCAATACGGATGATCCGTGAAATCAGGTGCGTGCAAGCACGCACCCTACGGATTTGGAGCGTTCCGCAACAGAAAAACTAAGTAGCGCCGCGCTTTTGCTCGGTGCCTTTCCGCTTGCCCCGCGCGGCGAGTTGCGCTATGCCCGCAAGAACAGGCGGCGGCGGTACAGCACCCAAAGCACCAGCCAGAGCGAGGCGATCTCGATTGTCGAGCTAAGCAGATTGACTTCGCCCAAGTGGGCGCGGAACGCCATTCCGTAAACGGCGAGATTGCCCAGTCGCTCGAAAGCGGGATCGAGCATATAGGCCGTAAGGGCGTTTGCCCCGATGACAACAAACGGAAACGCCCAGCGTTTGACGCCGGACAGGTCGATCACGGCGTAAAACGCGGCCAGCAGCAGAAAACTCCAGCCGCCGGCCCAAAGCACGAGCGAACTGGTCCAGAGGTGGCGATTCAAGGGCAGCCAGCAGCTCCAAAGCCATCCGGCCGCGGCCAGAACCGCGCCGACGGCGCCAAGCCAGACCAGCCGCCGCCGGGGCGAGAGCGGTTTGCAGAACAGATGGCCGGCCAACGCGCCGAGCAGCACCGACGCGCTGAATCCGAGGCTTGTTAAAATCCACGTGAACTTGTGATTGCAGCGGAATCGGCCCAGCAGGACCATGTCGACGTAATGGGCGATGTTTAGACGCGGTTCGAGCGTTCCGCCCGGATGACCGTTGAACGGGACATACATTAACAACGCCCCGTACCCGGCCGTCAGCAGCGCGAACAGAACGATCTGGCCTCGCACGGACAGATGGAGCAAGGCGATCGACGTCGCAAGATAGCCCACGGCGATGGCTTGAAGGGCGTTGCTGTAGAGTTCGAGCCCTTCGGGCTTGTACTTGATCCATTGGGCGATCATGCCGAACATCCAAAGGACGGCCACCCGGACGATGATGCGGCGGTAGGTTCCGGCCAACGATTGTCCGCGCTGGCGGCGCTTGGCCATGGCCAGCGGCATTGCGGCGCCGACGACGAACAGAAACAGAGGCATCACCAAGTCCCAGAGCCGGCAGCCTTGCCACTTGGGGTGCATCAACTGCGTTTCGATTGGATCGAACCACGCCGGGTGCGCCAGCATCACGATCGCCAGCAAAAACTCGCGGCCGCCGACGATCCAAAACATGGTGAAACCGCGCAGGGCGTCGAGCGAAACGAGCCGTTGGCCGGGCGCAGCCGAAACGGCTTGCGACGCGACGGTCGGTTGGCGATCGGAAGGGGCGGGCGCCCCGGGACAAGACGCTTCAACGGGTTCGGTCATCGGAGTCTTTTGCGCCGCATAAGGCCGCTAGGTCCCAGCGCCGCCGGCTTCCGAAACGAGCAGATCGCCCACCTCCTGGCGAATTTGATTTTCGATCATGCCCTTGAAAAACGCCGCGGCCAGCGGCAGCTTGGCGTCGAGCCGCACCCGCTCGGGCTCGACGGCCACGATGCCCGAAACCGCCATCCCCAGCGCCTTGAAGGCGAACGTGAACTTGTGGTCTTCCCACTGGTGCGAGAAATCGCTCAGATGCTCTTCGTGTTCGGCCATCGCCGAGTCGAACTTTTGTTTCAGCCGACGCGCGGCCTCGTCCTGAGTCAGCACATGCGGAATGTCGAGTTGAAGCTGCGGCATAAGAGAATACCGGGGGCTCGGGATTCAGGG
>CAYMQL010000461.1:0-3032 GCA_964392255.1 uncultured Planctomycetaceae bacterium
CCGCTGATGCCGCCGTCCATGCCCAGCGGCAGATTCTTGCCGGTTTCACGAATCCAGAGCGAAAACTCAAGCTCCGCGTTCGGAACATCAGGGACGCAGTTGAAATCCTCGGTCGCCTGAGTTCCGAAGACCATGATGTCCATGCTAATCTTGCCGCCGATCCCCAAGTAGACGGTAGGGCTCTGAAAGATCGGCGACACGCTGGTCGTCCCCGACGTATATTCGAAGGTGGTCAATCGCAACCACGAATCATCGTTCGCCGGGGCTGCCCAGGTGAAGCGGACTTCGTTGCTGTTGGCCGTGACGTTGTAGAACGCCGCCGTCAGGAAGCTGTCGCTTCCGCTGGGATTCGCTCCGCAACCGCCCTCACCGCAGGCTGCCGGGTCGACGATGTAATCCTTCGTCTGGTTACCATACTCGGGACGGTTGAAGAGCGGCGGCGACGGATTATTGATGCAGTTCGCGTTCGGTACGCCGTATTCCGAGCCGGCGAAATCAAACGTAAACGTCGCGCCCAGCGCGGGGCAGGCCGCCGCAAAGAGCACGGCCGCGCCCACAATAGAAAGACCTTTGACGTTTGTCATGGCAGTGCGACTCCTTAACCTTTTACCTGGAAATCTGGCTCCTCTTCCTCATTGTACTTGCCGGCAACCGAAACGTCCGCCGTTGCGTGCCGGTTTCAGCCTCGTGTTGCATCGCGGGAGTTGCTTGCCATGACGGCAGACACTCTCTCCGTCCCGGTAGGCCATTCTGAGAAAACGGCCTCCAGCGTCAACCGCGTGCGATTGTTGGGCACCCTCTGGGCTCCGAACAGGCTGTTCGAGAATCCCCGTGCCCATCTGTCTTCGTCTTAGCCGGACCGGGCATCGCCGGTGACCAAGCCACCTTCTGCGATACCCGGCTCCGGCCGGACGTTCTATGCCGTCTTACGCCCGACGGCGCCTGCAGAGCAGCGTCCCCAGACCGAGCAGCGCGATGGCCGCCGGCTCAGGAACGACGTTGATATTGTCATACCAGATCGACGAATCCGGCGGTATGCCGGCCGTCCCGTTACTGTAGTTGTAACCGATTACCACGCCGTTCGGTTTGCCAATGGTGGCAACCACGGAGCCCGAGGCCGCGTCCAGCGTCCAGTCGAGTTGGGTCTGGGTCGGGTCGTCGCCAAAAGCCAGCTTGATCTGCACATGATGCCAACCCGGAGCCACCGCGACGCCTGTGCTCACCTGCTGCAATGCAGTGGTGTAATAGTGCAGGTAGTACGTCGCCTGATTGTTGGTGCCGATCCGGACCAAGCCTTTCAGTCCGGGCGCGGCCGGGTTCGTGCAGTCGGCGAAGCCGCCGAACGACCGCGACGACGTCGTAGCCTCTTGAGCGTAGAAGTCGTAGTCCAGGATCAGCACGTTGGAACCACCGTCATCAAACGCCTTGGCGGCCCGTGTGATCAGCCCGTCGTAGCTGAGCCAAGCCATGTCACCGGCAACGCCGCTGGGCGACGGATACACCGGCCATCCCAAGCCGCCGGTATCATTGACCATGGTCCAGCCATTGTTCACACCCGAGTCGAAATTCTCACTCAGGTAGGCGGCGTTGGCGGCCACCACACAGCCCAAGACAGCCAGTGCTGTCACCAAAAGAACCTTCTTGCCCTTCATCGCTAATCTCCTCCTTCTCAAATGGAGCCTTAAAGCCGCAGCACCCGCCTTTCCGCAAGGCGGACCACAGCCTTTCACAGCATGCCTATTTGTGACAGGGGCTCTCCCAGACCCCTCCTCCCGTCCATTCGCCTCGCACGCCCTTGTGAAGACACTGTAGCGAAGGACGTTCCCCTCACTTGCTTTCTCCTCCTAAAAACAACGCCCCGCCTAAAAGGCCGGGTTCGCACTTCCCTTCCATCCGCGCACGCCCTCGGCGTGGCCGTCCATGAACAGCGTGTTTGTCCTGCCCGACGTCAATCGCGGAGAATTGGCCAGCCGATCGAGTCCGTCCTCTGAGAACGTCTGCGTCGTATTGTGGTAAGGAAACGAGGGGATCTTCAGCCTTCCGTTGTTAGAGACGGAGCCGCTGGTGCCCGCCGCGAGGTCGAACGGCCAGGTTCCCACTCGCTGAGCCCCGCCGCCGCGACCGCCACCCGAAACCGCCTCCCAGTACCACACATCCGCCACGGCCCATTCCGCAGCCGCATTGCGAATCTGCTCGAGTTTCTTGGGCCGCTGCTTGGCCGGGAGGCTGTTGAAAAGCTCCGGGAGGTTCGTGCCAGTTCCCCAGAGATTGATCGAACCGAAGTAGTTGGCCGGCGTTGTTCCGTAGTACGGCCGTTTGCCCGGTGTGTTCGTGCCGGACAACGTATTGACAACGTAGTTGGCCTTACACTGATAGTACCACGGCTGGCCGATCGCATCCGCTACCGTAATCCGCTCCACGCTGGGACACGTACCTACCTGGTCCAGGTTCTTTGCGTTCTTGTCGCCCAGATACCGGCCGATCAGCATCGACAGATTCGTCTTGGCCCAGTCTGGGCCGCGAACATCACCAGATTCCATTACCCACTTCCGGTGGGTATCCAAGTAGATTAAGAAGTGAGCAGGCCCCGGAAGCGTGGCCTTGCCATCGCTGACGTACATATGCACACCGCCACCTATTTGCTTCAAATTCGAGAGGCAAACCGCCGAACGGGCGTTCTCACGAGCTTTTGACAGCGACGGCAGCAGGATGGCTATCAACAAGGCAATAATGGCGACAACCACAAGCACTTCGATCAGCGTGAATGCCGCCCGGCGGTTCGGCTCGTGGCCGTGCGCTCCGCTGCCATGCGCGTGTCTGCGCTCTGCTCGCGTTTTCATAGTGTTTTGCACTCCGTTTCGACCTGAATCAACGACCTTGCCTACGGCGAACAATGCCTACCGATTCTATCGTTCAACCAACTGGCATTTCGAACACAAATCCAAATTGTGCTCCGCCCAGGAGCGCGGCGGCGCTCTTGCATGGCGCCAAATACAGCCTACCTGAGATGGTGTCACGTGTCAAGGGCAAAT
>CAYMQL010000462.1:0-3029 GCA_964392255.1 uncultured Planctomycetaceae bacterium
GACAGCATCGACGAAACCAACGGGCGCGTAACCGTAATGATCACCATTTTCGGCCGATCGACGCCGGTCGAATTGGAGTATTGGCAGATCGAGGCATTATAGTGGTTAGTGGCTAGTGGCTAGTGGCCAGTGGCCAGAGGAATAAGTTTTTTCATTATTTCGACAGATCAGACTGTTTCTAGCCACTAGCCACTAGCCACTAGCCACTAAGATTCCATGGCAAAACAACTCGTAGGCGAAGCGAAGTTTCAGGTTCCCGGCGGCCAGGCCACTCCGGCCCCGCCGGTCGGCACCTCATTGGGCCGCTACGGCATCAACTTGGGTCAGTTCGTGCAACAGTTCAACGAGCGGACCAAAGAAGCTGGCGGAATGCCGATCCCCGTCGTGGTGAAGGTCTATAACGACCGGAGTTTCGAGTTCGTCACGAAGAGTCCGCCCGCCGCCGCGCTGTTGAAGCAGGCCGCGGCGGTAGCCAAGGGCTCGGGCGTGCCGAACAAGGAGAAAGTCGGAAAAGTGACCGTCGCCCAGATCGACGAAATCTGCAAGACGAAGATGGCCGACCTGAACGCCCGCGACGTCGAACATGCCCGGCGCATGGTCGAGGGCACCGCTCGAAGCATGGGAATTGAAGTGTTGAGGGACTAGGGACTAGGGGTTAGGGTTCAGCAACGATTCACTGACAACTGAAAACTGAAAACTAATAACTGACAACTGACAACTAATACGCTGATAGTTGACCGCTGAAAGCTGACTGCTATGCCAAAGACTGCAAAACGCATGACGGCCATGCGGGCCAAAACCCCGCCGGACCAGAAACCACTGCCCCTGGCCGAGGCCGTGGCCATTTTAAAGAGCTTCAACACGACGAAGTTCGACCAGACGGTCGAAATCGCCATTCGGTTGGGAATCGACCCGAAGCAGGCCGACCAGCTTGTGCGCGGTTCGATCGTGCTGCCGCATGGGATCGGCAAGTCGCTGCGCGTCGTGGTGTTCGCCAAGGGCGACAAGATCGACGAGGCCAAGGCGGCCGGGGCCGACGAAGTTGGCGGGCCGGAGTTGGCCGAGAGAATCAAGGGCGGCTGGACCGACTTCGACGTGTGCATCGCCGCTCCCGACATGATGGGCGTGGTCGGTCCGTTGGGCAAGGTTTTGGGCCCCCGCGGCTTGATGCCCTCGCCTCGCGCCGGCACGGTAACGCCCGACGTGGGCAAGGTCATCAAGGAGTACAAGGCCGGCAAAGTCGAGTTCCGCAACGACGCGGGCGGCAACGTCCACGCCGTGGTCGGCAAGCTGAGCTTCGATGCGGTGAAATTGGCCGAAAACATCTCGGCCATGATCGGATATGTGATGAACCTGAAGCCGGCGGCCGTCCGCGGGCAATACCTGAAAGGGATCGTCGTCAGCGCCACGATGAGCCCCAGCGTGCGAATCCAAGCGTGAACCAGCGGCTGAGTTGCCGCCCTCGCGCGGCGCAGACGCCGCGGCTAAACTTAACGAGCAGACGAATCAGCGTAGAAGCGACGAGAACGACATGAGCAAGTACGTCAAGAACTTGATTACCGACCATCTCCGCGCCCGGCTGCAAAACGTCAACGACGCGCTGCTGGTGAACATGGTAGGTTTGGACGCCAACACCAACACGCGGCTGCGGGCAGAACTGCGGCGGAAGAATATCCAGGTGTTGGTGGTCAAAAACAGCACCGCTGCGCGGGCGACCGAGGGCACGCCCTTGGCCCCGCTGTTCGCCGGCCTAAGCGGCACGGCGGCCGTCTGCTGGGGCGGCGAAGACATTATCAGTCTGGCCAAGGAAATCACCAAGCTGGTCAGAGACGACAAGAACAAGCCATTCGAAGCCCGGGGCGGCGTGATGGACGGCGAATGCCTGACGGCGCCCCAGGTCGACCAGGTCAGCAAGTGGCCCAGCCGCACCGAGCAGTTGAGCATTTTGATGGGCCAAATCCTCAGCCCGGGCGCGATGCTGGTCAGCCAGTTGAGTTCGGTCGGCGGGGCGTTGGCCAGCCAGATCGAGCAGAAGTCGAAGAGCGACGTCGAGGAGGCGGCCCCCGAGAGTCCGGCCGCCTGAACCGAAGAAAAAACCACGCGCGGAGACGCGGAGAAAGTGTCTCCGTGGTGTACCCGCAATATCATTTCCATCTAGCGAGAAAGGATCGAAACTGTCATGTCCACGGCAGAAGCAACCCGCGAGTTTTCCGCAGTGACGCAGGAACTGGGCGAGAAGATCGTCGGCCTGACCCTGAAAGAAGCCAAGGAGTTGAGCGACTATCTGGAAGAGGTCCACGGCATTAAGCCGGCGGCCGGCGGCGCGGTGATGATGGCCGCTCCGGCGGGCGAGGGCGGCGGGGCCGCTGCGGCCGCCGCGGAGAAGACCGAGTTCGACGTCGTTCTGGAAGGTTTCGGCGACAAGAAGATCGGCGTGATCAAGGTGGTCCGCGCCGCGACCGGCCTCGGCCTGAAAGAGGCCAAGGACTTGGTCGAAGGCGTTCCGGCCAAGATCAAGGAAGGCATTTCGAAGGAAGACGCCGAGAAGCTCAAACGCGAGCTGGAAGAAGCCGGCGGTACGGTTTCCATCAAGTAGGGTGCGTGCTTGCACGCAGGCTTGGCTGGGGCGGCGGTTGTTGCGACAGCCGCCTCGTTCAAGTGGCGCATTTCGATCTTTCCAACGCTCCCCGAGGAGGGTGATCCCTTATGGCCACCACGGCTCAACGACGGCTCCAACCCAAGGAAAGACGTCGCTTTGGCAGCCTCCGACCCCCGTACGTTATCCCCGACTTAACGGAAATCCAGACGCGCAGCTACGAAGCCTTTCTGCAATACGAAACCCCCTGGTCGAAGCGAAAAGACCAAGGGATTGAAGGCGTATTGCGGGAAATCTTCCCTGTCGAAAGCTACGACAAAACTCTGCGCTTGGAATACGTTCGTTACGAGTTGGGCAAACCCCGCTACGAGCCGGACGAGTGCCGCCAGTTGCGCTTGACCTACGGCCGGCCTTTCAAGGTCTGGCTGCGGCT
>CAYMQL010000463.1:0-3014 GCA_964392255.1 uncultured Planctomycetaceae bacterium
CGCCGCTCACCTTGCCCAGTCGCGTAAGGAAGACGGCTTGGCGTATGGTGGAGTTCCGATTGGCAAGAAGATCGTAGTGCGGAATGGGATCAAGGTTTTGGAATGGGACCATCAGCAACTTGGGTATATCGCCGAGATTGCCTACCGGCTCCCGCGGGAAGGCGCGACGAAGGTGGCGGCGGACTTCTGGAAGCGGCGAATCAAAGACCGGCGGGGCCGGCTATGGGGCAAACAGGTATCGAAGCCCGTCCGCCCCGGTCAACAGGCCCTCCGCGCGCTGCGATTGCTACTCGGCCGAAGAAACCGAACCGTCGGCCTATACCAGCAATTCTATCGGGCCGCGCGGTGGTTCCACCGCATGAAGTGGAAGGGGTCGCTGCCGGCCCCGTATTGCGACCTGGCGGCGTCGATGCCCGATCCCAAGGGCCTTCGTTACGGGCCGGACCCCAAGCCGCGAAATTGGACGCCCGGCGGCACGGCCCGGCGAGAGCAACAGAGGGCCGAAGCGAAAGCCAATCGCCGCGCGGAACGGCTGGCCCGGTGGCGGGCGGAGAAGGCGGCGAGGGTGCAATCGCGGGTCCATAAGTCGAAATTGTAACCCCGTCTCGGAGCAGAAGAAAAAGAACAACGATAAGCATCCTGGCATCGTCCGAGCTGGGCGGCGGGCGGCCGGTGTGGGATTGCAGGTTGCGGCCTACAATTGACGAAATGGCCCACATGGGTGGTTTCTTGTCGGCAAAACGTCATGGGATGGTCGGTTTCCAACGTTTCCTCCCCCGTCCCAACTCCATTGACGCCAAGGCCCTTCTTCAATTACACTTGCCTTATATGGGGACGCGCTGGAGAATTGAATTCGACGCCCGATTGCCGAGCAACCCGGACCAACAGATTTGGAAGGTCGGTATCGCTCCCAGATTACTCGAAACCCTCCAAAAGCAGGGGCACGCAGTCAAGCAAGCTAGAATTCTCTTGGTTCGGGATGTTCTCGGCGATACTCGCGAGATTTTCCAAGGTTGGTCGCGACCCGATACCGACGATTGTTTTGTCTACGCAGGCAACCCGGTACACGACTACTACAAGCCGAACATTGAAGTTCCGCCGCCACCGAACATGATTTTCCTTGTATTCGTGCTGCGGGATGGGACAATAGATGATTGGAACTGGCGACCTATAGACCCAGAGGACCCTACGATTCCCAAAGGCATCACGGGGAGAAAAATATGGCCACTGACGTAATAGAATTTCTCGAACAACAGAACTGGGATACGCAATTTCAACCTTACGTTGAAATGAGCCCGGAAGCGGATGCGCTGACATTCTACTTCAAGCCTGATGCGGATTACTCGGAGCGGTTGACCGATCACGTTACCCTTTATCGTTCGGTCAAATCCAACGAGCTTGTGGGCTGTCGCATCAAGGGAATCAAGGGCATTATCGAAGACCTGCCGAACTTCTTGCACGTTGACCACGCGGGGGCCAAGCTTTCGTTGGTCTTCTTGGCGTTTCGGGGCGGTCTCGATGGCGAAGGCCGCGATGCTTTCAAGCAACTTGCCGAGGCGGCCGGCGATAGGACGCTTCAACCCGCGTAACCCAACGGTTTCCGATTGGTTCACAAGGCCGGCCGGTTTGGCTGGCCTTTTCTTTGCGCTGGTTTGCCGGCCATGCCCGGCGGACTTGGCCGGGCGAGTATCCACATGCGGCCAAGCAAAGCCTTTTCACGCCCCCCGCGATGGGGTAGAATCGGGGCTTTGGCAGTGAACCCAATTGGCCTGTCGAGCGGAAGCTGCGCAAATAGAGATCGGTGAGAGTGTGAGTTGCATGCCCAAAGACAAACATATCGTTTCCAGACAGCGTGTTGCGGATCACGGCGAGGTGTTGACCGGCCGGCGCGAGGTCAACGCCATGCTCGATCTGGTGAAACAGGAGACCGAGCGGATTGACTCCCGTTTCCTGGAGCCGGCCTGCGGCACGGGTAATTTTCTTGCTGAGATTCTTGATCGCAAACTGCGTGTCGTGAAGAGGCGATATCGCCGCAGCCAAATCGAGCGCGAGCGATACGCCCTGCTCGCCGTCTCATCCATTTATGGCATTGACCTTCTTGAAGACAACGTTCTGGAATGCCGACGGCGGCTTCTCGCTATCGTCGAGAAGCATTGCAAGAATCTCTTCAACGAGGACTTCCTTCGATCCATTGGGTTTATACTCTCGCGCAACGTTATCCACGGCGATTCGTTATCGCTCAAAACCGTGGGAGACCAACCGCAACCGATCGTCTTCTCCGAATGGTCATTGGTCAATGGCAGCATGGTAAAGCGCAGAGATTTCGAGTTTCACGAGTTGCTGTCGTATGCCGGGATGAAGGGTAAACCGCTGTTCTCCGATCTCGGAGAGGAAGTGTTTTTTCCCGAACCGGTTAGGGACTATCCCCCAACCTATTACCTTAAACTCGCCGATGTCGCAGAGTAACTACAACCCCGACGTGCTTTCCTGCATCGCCAATCTGAGCAGCGACGAGGTGTTCACCCCGCCGCAACTGGCCATCCGGATTCTGGACCTGCTGCCGGTGGAACTCTGGAGCGACAAGAAGTCCAGGTTTCTTGATCCGGGCTGCAAGTCGGGTGTGTTCCTGCGAGAGATCGCCAAGCGGCTCGATAAGGGACTCGAAAAGAAAATCCCCGACCGCCAGAAGCGTGTGAACCACATCTTCCAAAACCAGCTTTACGGACTCGCCATCACGGAACTGACTGCCCTGCTATCGCGCCGCTCGGTCTATTGCTCCAAGACCGCCAACGGCAAGTATTCCGTCTGCGAAGCTTTCGATAACCCGGAAGGCAACATCCGCTTCGGGCGAGTGGAACATACCTGGAAGAATGGCCGTTGCGCCTTCTGCGGAGCGAACGAAGCCAACTACGAGCGCGGCGAGGAACTCGAAAGCCACGCTTACCCGATTATCCACACGGAGAACCCCGAGGAGATATTCAACATGAAGTTCGACGTCATCATCGGCAACCCGC
>CAYMQL010000464.1:0-3013 GCA_964392255.1 uncultured Planctomycetaceae bacterium
CTCGCTCGACTTGCATGCCTAATCCACGCCGCCAACGTTCATTCTGAGCCAGGATCAAACCCTTCAATTTTTATGCTTGCCGCACCGACCTTCCGATCGACGCGGTCGGCTAACCTCGAAAGGTTCAAACCCGTGCCGGCCTTGGAATAAAAGGCCGGCTTCTTTCTCTCTTCTACCAGTCTTCAACCGGCTGAAGGTTCAGAATTGAGGTTGTCACAACCAAATTGTCAAAGAACAAACTGCTTTTCTCGTATCTCACTGCCGACGTGCGGCAGCTCCATCCGAGACAAGTTATTCTAGCGTTTCTCGGTTCGGCGTCAACGCCCTCTACACGGTTTTTTTCAAATCCACAAGAATTGTCGCAAGTGACAACAAGCCATCACCTTACGACGACACCAAAAACCGCCCAAAAAACAATCCCCCATAATTCCGCCGCTCGGACAAAAGAAAAAACGACCGCCTTAGGCCGCTTTCCGCAGCGGTTCCGCCTCGCGGCTCCAAGCGTCCGGCTCGGCCGGCCCAAACAGATTGTCGTACTTCTTCAAATTCAGCGATTCCACAAACGCCCGGACTTTTGTCGTCGTGCTGCACGGATCGATCGTTTCGTCCAAGCAGTCGCCGTCGAGAACCAACAGGGGAACGCCCACCCCGCGCAGTTCATCGCGCAATCGCTTCGCAAAACAACTGTCGGCCATCGAGCAGCGGCCGAACATGTGATTGTAAAGCAGCAGCCCGGTGAATTGGGCCTCGGGAACTTGCGTCCGAATCTGGGCCGCCCGAAACTCGGGGTCCAAAAATCCGACCGTCAACATCTTTCGCGCCAAACTGCGGTACGGATCGGCCGGCTCCAACGCGCTCCAGCCGACGTAGTTGACTTCCTCGAAAACGACCGGCGCATTGCACGTCAGCTCGATAAAATCCAACAGCCGGCTGCTGTAAAACGGCGGCAGATGCAGCCAGAGCAGGCGATGCGTATCGTCGATGCTCGTCGTGCGTTCGACCCGCTCTTTCGACGCCGACAGCTCGTCGAACAGCGTCTGTTGCAGCGCGACCAGCTCCCGCTTGCCCCAAAGCTGCGAAAATATGTTTGCAAACAGAATCGCCTCGCTGCCTCGCATCAACGGCGGGCTGGTGAATCGCAGTTCATTGCATTTCACGGCCAGGTCGCGGGCCTGATTCGAAAGAACGCACGCCTCTTCCAACCGCCCGCGGTCCATCTTGACCCCCAGCGATCGTTCCATGTGCGCCACCGAAGCCTCCAACTCGGCTGCGATGCTTTCGACGGCCCTCGTGTCGTGGCGGATCGGAGTGTGCAGAACGTCGAACCGATCCAACGCGCCCAAATCGCGCACCAAGTCGGCCAGAATCCGCTCGCCCTGCTGACAGGGTTCGCTCGTGCCGACGACGAAATCGGGCTTGGGCAGGCGATCGTCGCCTTCCAACACTCGCAAAAACGAGCATGTTTCGGCGGCAAATCCCTTCCGGGCCGCCCGATCGAACATCGCGCGCAGCGACTGGCCGTTGCGAGCCCGAAGCGCGGCGTAAGTCTCCATCGTCAACATGCGAACGCCCAGGGCGTTGAGAATTTCCGGCGGATAAAACAAGTTGCGCCAGACCAAGGGAGCGTCGCGGTCGGCAAAAAACTCGCGCCGCGTCAGATGCGTCCGCATAGCGACCGACTTCTTGGCCGCTCCGAGCCATGCCGGCGCCGCATGTGCCCGCGCAACGATCGATTCGCGCGGCCGGCCCGCCGAACGCCGCAGCCCGGTCTTTTGCGGCTTCCAGGTCTCGCGGGCGATTTGCGCCGCCCCCAGCGCCCCCATCACCTGATGCAGTTCGGGAATCAGGATGCGGTTGCCCGTAATCGCGTGTAAATAGTGGGCCACGGCGCGATTCGACGCGACGCCGCCCTGAAAAACGATCGGCCCCTCGTAATCGAGAAAAAGATCGCCCACGCCCGAAATGATCGTTCGCGCCTGCGCACGGCAAGCGGCGGCGATGACGTCGGGCAGCGGATAGCGGTTTTTGAACTTGTTGACCGAGGTGGCGCCAAGCACGGCGCAAACCGAAGAAATCTGAAGCGTCGAATCGTAGTTCACATGCTCGGCCAGCCGCTCGATGGGCACGTTCAGGCGCGCGGCCACGGTGTCCAAAAACGCGCCGGTGCCGGCGGCGCAAATGCCGCTCATCTTCGACATCCAAATCTGCATGGCGCCGTCGAAAAGCATGGCCTTGCTGTCCTGCCCGCCCACGTCGAGGATCGCCCGACAGTCGGGATAGTCGCGCGTGGCCGCCGCGATGTGCGCCGACACTTCGCTAATCGTGTCGTCGCAATGCAAAAAGCCCAGCAGATCGTCGACCACCTGGCTGCCGGTGGCAACCGTTCGGGCGATGTCGCCGCGATCGACTCCCGCCTCGGCCAAAAAATCGTTCACCACCTTGGCCGCTGCGCCCAAATTGCATCGGCCGCACATCTGGCACTTGCCTTCACAACTCGGTCCGGCCGATGCCTGCGGCCGCGTACGCTGGTACCGACTGTGCAGCAGTTTGCCCTCGGCCGACAGAAGCACGGCCTTCAAAGTGGTTGATCCGATGTCGATGCCGAGAAACGAAGGCCTGGTCATGCGGCGACTCGCATGGTGAACGGTGACAGGGAAGACGGCATAAAGAGGGCGGATTGTAGTCGTTTTTCACGGGCGACGCGACGGCAATTCGTTGAAATTTTCCGCCCCCCAGCCCCCTGCAAAGCCGGGCCGGTCGGCCATGAGGTTTTCGCTGCCGAACAGCACAAAGCCACCCCTCGACAGCAGGGGCCGCTTGATTGCATCCAGAACCCACTTGTCGATCTCCTCCTTGCGCTCTCGGCGAATTTATGAAAGAATAAGAGCGTTTCGGGGGACTGTCCCAATTTTTGTGTCAGCGAAATTGGGACTGCCCCATTTAGTTGCCCCCCGCTCACTCGCTTACGCTTCGGGTTATGATGGTTCGACGCCGCGCTACTGTAACCCGAAGC
>CAYMQL010000465.1:0-3009 GCA_964392255.1 uncultured Planctomycetaceae bacterium
TCCCTATCTCGCCGGTAGAAAAAACGAATCGGCGGAGTTCCTTCGGCTGTTAAAGCAAGACGTGATTTTGGAGAACATGGTGCTTACCGGCCTCCGTGGGGTTGGCAAGACCGTACTCTTGGACACGTTCCGCCCTCAGACGATTGACGCGGGCTGGGGATGGGTGGGCGACAACATGTCGGAGTCCTCTTCGATCACCGAGGAACGGTTGGCGGTGCGACTAATGACGGACTTGGCTGTAGTAACTTCGTCGATTGTGATCGGAAAGAAAGAACTTGTCGGCATCGGATTCCGACCCGAGCAAGGACACGTGCAACAGACGTTTGATTATGAAACAATGTATTCGCTATTTCAGAATACGCCCGGCTTGGTATCGGACAAGCTCAAGAGAGTTCTGGAATGCGCATGGCAGTGTTTGCAGCATGAACGATGGCGTGGTCTGGTATTCGCGTACGACGAAGCTCAAAATCTCTCCGATCATCCGGACAAAGGCGAGTACCCGCTGTCCCTTCTGCTGGATGTGTTTCAATCGATTCAGAGGAAAGGGGTTCCGTTTCTATTGGCTTTGGCTGGTTTGCCGACCTTATTCCTCAAGTTAGTCACGGCGAGGACGTTCTCGGAAAGGATGTTTCGCGTCGTGTTCCTTGACCGACTGAATGGGGACGACAGTCGGGATGCGATTCTCGAACCCATCCGGAAGGTCCAGTTCCTGGTCGAACGCTGGAACAATTTTGCACCGCGGATTGTCGAGGCGTCCGGCGGCTATCCTTACTTCATTCAGTTCATCTGCCGGGAGATATTCGACTTGATCCGCCAAGTGCCAAACATCGAGCATTCTCAGGTGTCAATCCCCATCGCCGACATCCTTCGAAAGCTGGATACGGATTTCTTCGCGGGCCGTTGGGCACGGACCACCGACCGTCAGCGTCAACTTCTCACCGTCATTGCGCAACTCGACAGTTCCGACCGTGAATTTACGGTCCAAGAAATTGTGGCGCAGTCAAAAGCGTCTCTAACAAAGTCGTTCCAGGCAAGTCATGTCAGCCAAATGCTTGGCGCGCTCTGCGACGCCGGACTGGTGTACAAGAACCGGCACGGAAGATACTCCTTTGCCGTACCCTTGCTGGGGCGATTCATTCTTCGTCAACAGCAAAATTGAGGATCTCGGATTAGAACGCCTTTCCGATGGCCACACACGATGACCACCTTGCCAATCATCACCAGCTTACATAATTCTCGCGTAAAAGAAGCCGTACGGCTGCGCGACCGGCGGCATCGTAAAAAACAGGGACGCATTCTCATCGACGGCGCCCGGGAATTGCGATTGGCTCTTTCGGCGGGCGTGGTTTTGCACGAAATGTTCCTCTGCGAGTCGCTCTGCCAGAGCGACGACACGAGGCAACTGTTGGCCGCGCTGCCCGCAACCGGTTGCGAGTTGCTGCGCGTTAATGAATCGGTTTTTGAAAAGCTGGCGTTCGGCCAGCGTGCTGAAGGGGTGCTCGGCGTGGCCGCAATGCCGCGGCAGACCCTCGAATCGCTCGCATTTCGATGTAAAAACAGTTCAACGTCCGCTCCAACAACAAAAGAGAACAGCCGGGGGCTAACAGCTCCCGGAACGCCGCCCTTGATCGCCGTGCTCGAAGGCGTGGAAAAGCCGGGCAACTTCGGCGCCGTCCTTCGCAGCGCCGACGCGGCCGGCGCGTCGGCCGTCATTGCGGCCGATCCGCGGACCGATCTTTTCAATCCCAACGCGATCCGGGCCAGCCTCGGAACGATTTTTGCCATGCCGGTGTGCGCGGCTGCCGGCGCCGAAGTGCTGGCCTGGCTGCGTCAACGGGAAATGAAGATTTTTGCCGCCCGAGTCGATGGTTCCGTGTCTTATACGGAGTGCGACTACCGCGGCCCGACCGCGTTCGTTCTTGGCAGCGAAGCCGCGGGGCTTTCGTCGCTCTGGACCGGCGACGATATCCAGGCCGTCCGGCTGCCGATGCTCGGCGCGGCCGACAGCCTGAACGTGTCGGTCACGGCCGCGGTGCTGTTTTACGAAGCCTTGCGGCAACGCAGCGAGTGCGTTTGATCGGCACGGCCGACTATTGATCCTTCTCGTCGCAACCGTTGAACGGGCAACGCGAGTCCGACTGCGTCAGTCGCTCCGTGCGGCGCGCATCTTTCCGGTCTTGTCGGCCTGCCAAACTTGGCCGTTCTCGATCCAAAGCGCCGTCAGCCAGCCTTCGCCGTAGCAACAGGTGTCGATGCACTTCAGATAGCCGAGGTCGAGAATCTCGCCGTTTTTTTGCGACGTGTGGCCGACGACGGCCTTCTTGCCCGAACAGTGCGGGCCGGGCTCGCGCATTCTGAGCGAATCCCAGAGCAACGTCTCGGTCGGCTGACCCGCAAGCGGCAGGTCGGCCAGATAGTTGCCGTGGACAAAGATATGGCTTTCGGTTTCGTGGTAGAGCCGGCAGGTTCGCAAAAACTCGATGTGCGCAGTCGGAATGTCGCAAACTTGCGTTATGCCGTACGAGGCCAAGGTGGCCCGACCGCCGAACAGCAGCCAATCGTTGAAGGCGTGCGTCTGGCCGTCGTAGACCGCCAGCATCATCTCGTCGTGATTGCCCAACAGAGGCACTAGCCGGCAGCGCCGCTCCCATTCCAGCAAGCGATCGATCACGCCGCGACTCTGCGGGCCGCGGTCGATGTAGTCGCCCAGCAGCACGAGCGTATCGTCGGGCCCGGGCTGAACGGCTGCCAGCAGCGCATCGAGCGCGGCCAGACAGCCGTGGATGTCGCCAATAACAATGGTGCGCGGCGTTGTCAAACGAGACTCCTTGCCGGCGAATGCGTTGGCTGGCGATTGGGGTTCAGCGGTCAGCTTACAGCAGTCAGCTTTCAGCCTTGGTAGGGTGCGTGCTTGCACGCACCAGATTTCACGGCAAATACGTATTGGTGCGGGGAAGCACCCAACCAACCCAGGTTTTATGCTATGGCAAGAAACAAAACGCGTTATGA
>CAYMQL010000466.1:0-3000 GCA_964392255.1 uncultured Planctomycetaceae bacterium
TCGCGATGGGCTGGCCGGCGCGAAACACTGCCTTCGGGTGCTGTCGCCCGAAGAGTTCGACGAGTGGCATCGCTGCGTCGAGGTGCCGGTCCAGGTGGAAACGGGGCGCACGCCCGTGGCCTATTGCAGCCATGAGGGCCGGTGGTGGGTCATCTACGACGATACGCCCGAAAGCGAGGTCATCGCCCAGTTCGAAAAGTGCGTCGAGGGTTGATCCCCGCTTGGTCCGCAGGGCGGATTCTACGGAAAGAGCTTGCCAATGGCCGCGATCAGGTCTGCGCCGAATTGGACGCGGTCGGCCGCCGTAACGAAACGTCCATAGGTTGGTAGGTCGATGGTCCCCAATTCGATCAGGCCGGCGGGAAAGCCGAACTCGTGGTGCAGCGCTCCGTCGACGATGCCCGTCTTGGCAGCGTTTTGGACCGGAATGGCCGGACCGGAAAAACAGAACCCGCGCATCCGCCCGTGCAGCGCGAGCATGTGCGGATCGTCGCCGGGCGCCATCGAGAAATAGTCGATCTGCGTGTCGTGGAAGGCGAGGAACAGGTCGATTCGATGTCCGGCGGCGAGCCAATCGCGAATCGCTCGCTTCGCCGCGGCGATTTCCGGCATCTTTTTGCACGCCGCCGGATCGTTCAGCCGCACCTCGTTCCAGTGCCGGTTGGTGTCATAGCCGAGTTGGTTCAGCCGCGTGCCGCCACGGGCGACGCCGTCCGGGTCCATCATCGGCAGAACGCAAACCACGAGTTGCCGCCGCAGTCGGGCCGCCTCGGGCACGTCGGCCAATAAGAACCGAATCGCCCCGTCGATGCAGTACGACGTATGCGTCTCCCAGGCGTGCTGCCGGCTCATCAGCCAGACGACCTTTTTCTGCGCATCGGGCACGGCCGGGTCGGTGATCGTCCACAGCGGCAGGTCGCTCCCGTCGACGGTCTTGCCGGCCGATTCGATCCGCAAATAGCGGCTGTCCTTGAAATCGGCCGCCAGGCGATTCAGGTTTTCGAACGTGTACGGCTCCAGATGGGCGATCCATACCGTGTCGGTCGTCGGCGTCAGTCGGAGGGTGAAGGTCGAACGCTTGGCGTCGAACTCGGCAGCGACGAGCCGCTGCCAATGGACGTTGTCCGAACTGACGACCGGCCGATCCTTTTCGCCAATCGAATGCGAGGGGCGGCCGTCGTAGCGATCGTCCAGGCCAGTCAGTTCAATCACCAATGGCACGTCGCGCACGCCGTCAAGCCGGAAGTAGTACCATGTGGCCTGCGTGTTGACATGGTTTTCGTCCCACTCGCGATAGAGCGCGGCCCGCAGATGGCCGGGCCTGACCCACTGGTGCTTGCCCAACTGTCCGGCCGGGAAATCGGTGGATACCGTGGGGTTTGCGGCAACTGCGGCCGAGGCTGCAATCGTCAGAAATAGAGCCACAAGCCCCAGGTGTGAAATTCGCATGGCGTGTTCCCAGTTTGCGGCGGATGACGGCGGCGAAACGGGATTTGGGCATTCTGAGATTTCAATCCACAATTGCTCAGACAAACAGCCGGCTGACCGACTCGTTGCGGTGGATGCGCTTGATCGCTTCGCCCAACAGCGGCGCAACGCCCAGCACGGTCAGTTTTGGCATTTGTTTTTCAGGCGGCAGCGGAATCGTGTCGGTGAGGATCAGGCCGTCGATCGGCGCTTGGCGAAGCCGCTCGACCGCGCCGCCGACCAATAGGCCGTGCGTCGCGGCCAAATAAACCTGCCGGGCGCCGTGCTGGTGCATCACCTCGGCCGCGCCGCAGATCGAGCCGGCGGTGCTAATCATGTCGTCGAAAATCAGGGCGATGCGGCCCTCGACCTGGCCGCCGATTACGTTGGCCTGCTTGGTCTTTTCGGCGCTGCTGCGGCGTTTGTCGATGATGGCCAGATGTCCGCCGAGCCGCGCCATGTGGGCCAGGGCCCGTTTGATGCTGCCCTCGTCGGGGCTGACCACGACAAAATCGTCGTCTTCAAACCGCATCGACTTAAAGTGCTCGTCAATCACCGGGGCGGCGTACAAATGATCGACCGGAATGTCGAAAAATCCCTGAATTTGAGCCGTGTGCAGGTCCATCGCCAGAACGCGGTCGGCCCCGGCGCGGGTAATCAGGTTGGCCACCAGCTTGGCCGTGATCGGCACGCGGCCCTCGTCCTTGCGGTCCTGCCGGGCGTAGCCGAAATAGGGCACCACGGCCGTGATGCGATCGGCGCTGGCCCGCTTGAAGCTCTCGATCATGATCAAAAGCTCCATCAGCGTTTCGTTGACCGGCGGGCAAGTCGGTTGCACCAGAAAGACGTCGCGGCCGCGGACGTCCTCGTCGATCTTGCAGGAGATTTCGCCGTCGGGAAAATTGCCCATCACGGCGCGGCCCAGCGGCAACCCCAGATACTCGCAAATGCGTCGGGCCAGTTCGGGATGAGCGCGTCCGGTGAAGAGTTTTACGGAGTTCATGGATTAGTAAAAAAGTGGACAGTGGGCAGTGGACAGTTCAGGTAAACAATGTCGCAATAGCCGGGGGCTAACAGCCCCCGGAATATGCATGGATTGGCGGCCACGCTCCGGGAGCTGTTAGCTCCCGGCTATCTCGATGCGACATGACTTACCTGATACGCAATTCTTCTGTTTTTTCAATTCCTTTTCTACGGCGGCGAGGTCGGCGACCGTATTAACGCCCAACGATTCGCAGGGTTTTAGCACCGGCAACGCCCGGACTTGTTTTCCGCGGGCGACCAGCACGCCCGGCACGTCGGTCAAGTAGTACTCGCCTTGCCGGTTGTCGGGACGAATGCTCTCGAGCGCGTCGAGCAGGTCGGGACTGTGAAACACGTAGTAGCTCATGTTCACTTCGTTGATTTGAAGCTGCTCGGGCGTGGCGTCGCGCTGCTCGACAATGCCCAGAAAGTTGCCCTGTGCGTCGCGAACAATGCGGCCAAGGCTTCCGGGCGACGAGGAATGGGCGGTGCCCATCACGCACGCCGCCG
>CAYMQL010000467.1:0-2987 GCA_964392255.1 uncultured Planctomycetaceae bacterium
TGTAACCGTTCACGGGTCGGGCATACACGGGGTTGGAAAACGAGTCAAGACCAGCATCCTCGGGGTTTATGCGGCCCCTAGAATTTTTTCCTGCGACGGCTGCCCATTTTGGCGACTTTTGTGTTTCACTCGCATAATGCAGTGTTGGCTCGGTCCACGAAACCCCTTGTTTTATAGGCTCACCAGGGTGTGAACGGTTACATTGAGATCGACAAGTGTCAAGAATTGAAAACCAATTGAACAAGGAGAAGAGACTCCATGAGCGCGGACAAGCTCGAAAGAGACATTCAGAAGGAACTGATAAAGTTCCTGCAAGACAGGGGCTGGCATGTTGAGAAGATGCTGGCAAACGCCTATCAGACAGGCATCCCAGACTTATTCTGCTTCCATCGGCAGCGGGGAATGCGCTGGATCGACGTGAAACGCCCGGAAGGGTACTCTTTCACCTTGCGACAGCGGCAAAAGTGGCCTGTGTGGGCGAGAGCCGGCATCGGCATCTGGATTCTTACGGCTGCGACGCAAGAGCAGTACGATCTTCTCTTCAAGGAACCCAATTGGCGTGACTTTTGGAGACCGTCGTTCGCGGTTCCCACGGAATCAGACATTGATAGGATGCTCGACGAGCTAGTGTGCGAACAGGGCGAGTTACAGGCGTTAAGGCAGAAGATCAACACAACGCGCTGAAGCCATTCGTCGCCGAGCAGTGTTTCCAGTTGTCTGGCGAGATGATCGACTTCACGGTCTTCTACCGGCAGTTCCTGGCATAGCTGGATGACGTGACGCCTGGTAGAGGGGGCTGTTTCATGGACGCTGCCAGCGGCTTGTGCGTCGTGGTTCTGCAAACGGTGAACGACTCTGATCGGCAATACCCCACTCGAAACCGAGCCGTCTGCGTCAGCCTCGTAGTCTCGGGCGATCAGCCACCTGGAAACAGAAGGAGACAAAAACGATGTTGTTTGGACGGCATTGCCGGGGCAAGTACGTGAAAATGGGCAGTTCCCGTGACATTCACGATTTCGTCGCCCTGTATGGCGAGGAGGGAAGAGGATCAATATAATGGAGTCGTTGTTGAACGTAAATCAAGCTGCGAAGACACTTTGCGTCAGCCCGCGAACTGTGTGGGAACTCACGAACGATGGTGCTCTTGCGTGTATCAGGATTGGTCGGCGCGTGCTTTATGCGCCCGAGGATATTCAGGCGTTCATTGATAGTTGCCGCGAATGGAGCGACAAGGAATCGACGTTAGTGGAGGCGATCTGAAAAAATGGCCAGTATTTCACGACAACCCAACGGCCGTCGCACGGTCCAGTTCATCGCCCCCGATGGCAAACGCCGCTCAATCCGGCTGGGCAAAGCGACGCAGCGCATGGCCGAGACGATCAAGCTACGGGTCGAGTTGCTCGTTGCGGCCAAACTGGCCGGACATGCAATCGACGACGAGACTGCTCGCTGGTTAGCGGAATTGGATGACCGCATGACCGACAAATTGGCCGCAGTCGATCTCGTGCCCAGGCGCGAGCCGGACCCACTGACGACCTTGGGAGGGTTTCTCAAGGAATACGTGGATCGGCGTGTGGACGTGAAGCCGGCGACAAAAGAAGTCTGGTCGCAGGTCACACGAAACCTGTTGGAACATTTCGGCGAACAACGCGATCTTCGCACGATCGACGAGATCGCCGCCGAAGATTTCAAGTTGTATCTGCTCAAACAGGGCTTGGCCTCGACCACGGTGGCCAAGCGGCTGCAATTCGCACGGCAATTCTTCAAGGCTGCCGTCAAACGGAAGCTCGTCACGAGCAATCCCTTTGCCGAGGTTGGAGCCAAGGCGACCATGAAGGACGACCGGGAGCGATTCATTACGCGGGAGGAAACCGACCGGCTGCTGGAGGCGTGCCCTAATATCGACTGGCGGGTCATCGTCGCCTTGTGTCGGTTCGGCGGCTTGCGGTGCCCAAGCGAAGTGCTGACGTTGGAATGGGTGGATGTTGACTGGGAGCGCGGCCGTTTTCGTGCCCACTCGCCCAAGACTGAGCATCACCCTGGCAAGGCGAGCAGGATGGTTCCGCTATTCCCGGAGCTTCGGGCGATCCTGACCGAGGCGTTCGAGGCTGCGGAAGATGGAGCCGTGTACGTCATCAGCAACGATTCCTATCGCCAGAAGTCCAACACCCCCGGCGGGTGGAGAAACTGCAACCTCCGAACCCAGTTCAACCGGATTGTAAAGCGGGCTGGCCTGGAGCCTTGGCCCCGGCTGTTCCATGCTTTGCGTGCCTCCAGGGAAACCGAGTTGGCGGCTGAATACCCGGTCCACGTCGTCACCGCCTGGCTGGGCAATACCCCCAAGATTGCCATGAAGCATTACCTGATGACCACCGAGTCAGACTTCTCAAAGGCGATGGGTCGGCTGGTCGAAAAAGCGGTGCAAAATCCGGTGCAGTCCAGTGATAATTCCGGTGCAAAACGCGGTGCAGCAGCCTGCCGCAGTGAGTCGCAGGAGGTCGCAAGAAACGAAATAAGCCCTTGTGATACAAGGGCTTATGCGATTCCTTGCAAGGTCTTGCGAAGACCTGCAAAAATCATTAGCGGAGAGGACAGGATTCGAACCTGCGGACCAGTTTCCCGGTCACCGATTTAGCAAACCGGCGCTTTCGACCACTCAGCCACCTCTCCAAGTTGTTTTCCGCAAATAACTTACGTGTCGGCGTCTCGGGGTGGACTTTCGCTTGCCGCCAAGCCCGCTGCTTTCGGCATTGTCGACAGCATCCCTTACGCCCAGGCCCGTGATAGGGGCACCGCAATCTACCCTGCGATAGGCATTCCAGCGCCCCTTGGGTAATTTTAACCCCAAAAAGCCGTCCCGTAAAGCTATGCCGTGGAAAGACCGTGGAAAGTGTTGTCCACAGGCAGGGCGGATAAGGCTGAAAGTGCAAAATTTAGGTTCATCCGACTAAAGCGTACCTGGATTCATGGAGCGCGTAGAGTTTGAG
>CAYMQL010000468.1:0-2693 GCA_964392255.1 uncultured Planctomycetaceae bacterium
ACTCATGGGTGTGCAACAATCGTGCCGAACAGGATTGGGACTGTCCCAATTTTCGCGGTTCACTGCGAAAATGGGGCTGTCCCCCTTGGCGGCGCCTTATGGCGCCTTGGGGTCGGCCGGCTTCGGGTAGTTCTCCCAGCCCGAAAACTTGTGCCCGGCCGCTACGGCGACAATCGTCACTCTGGCCCGCAGCGGGAAGAAATTCGGCGCTTGCTTTACGGCATCCTTGCACTGTGCGCGGCTGGCCGACCAGCCCTGGGCATACGGAATGCAATTGCCGTTGCCCTTCCACAACACGATGCCGATTCGATAGAAGTCCTCCGGCCGGCTGAAATCGACCGGGGCATCTTTGCGCAACTGCCACCACTTGGCCGGCGTGCCGATGCACTTTTCGACCGACGAGCCGGCCCCGCCCGACAAGGGCGATTGGGACGACGTACACTCAGACCAACCTCCCTTCTTCCCCTTGTCCTGCCAAATGGCGAACTGAATGGAGAACGGCTCCTTGCTGGGCTGCTCTAACACTTCGACCCGGGCGTAGAACTCGCCGTTCCAAAAGTCGTGCGGCTTCGTCCAATCGTCGTCGGGCATGCCGCAGTAGTCCGTCATATATGGCTTCACATCCGTCCGATGCCACCAGTAAAAACCATTGCCTCCGTTGGCTTGCGGCAGCTTCCAGTTCCAGTCGATCGTCTTGTCGAACACCACGGCTTCCTGAGCCGTCGCCGCCGAATGATGCAGCAACGCGATAGCCAAAACCGCCAAAACAGAAACTAGCCGGGCAAACAGTCGTAAGGCAGGATGCGTCATGTCGAGGGTCGCTCCGTGAAAAAAAGGATTCGCGGGAATAGGGGAAGGCGGGGTCGAAAGACAACGGGAATCTTAGGGTATCCTGTGAGGCACGACCGACGCGGCGTTCCAGACGCGCACAGCCGGCACTCGCCACCCGGCATCATAGTAGTAATTCCGCCTCTCGGCAAGCGCGCCGCCGGCATAGGGAACAGTAACGGATTTTGCCCATTTTGGCCATTAGAAATTACTGCGCCGCCGGCATCGATCCTAAACGGGCGCATTCCCGCTTCGCCAACCCGGCATTCCCGAATTCGCAAAAAATGTCCCCGCTACCGAAGGAGAAGGTTTCGCCAGCTTCTCGGCCGCAAAAATTTCTCGGGGGGGGCGATGCAGATTGTTTGACACGTCGAACCATTCCATGCTACAAGACAAGTACTTGTATGGGGTGGTGATTTCATAAATCGCGGGGTAGTTCGCAGAAGGGGATGCCGCCCTCTTTCAATGTCGCGGCTTTGCTTCGCAGCGTTACGTGTAGGAATCATTTCATTCAATAATGGAGGTGAACTCATGCTCTCACGTCTTATTATGGGTCTGGTCGTCTGCTGCGCGTCATGCGCAACGGCCGCCGCAGAAACGATCGTGATCGACGATTTCGAGTACGGGGCCTTGTCGGTAACGGACACAACGGCCAACGACTACCCAATTGTAACGGTCACAACCACCAGCGGCCTACATCCCTCACACACAGTTGGCGAACAACGTACTGTTGGCATTCACCTTATAGATGGCCCCGGGCCCGCATCCGTCGAATTGTCACCCGATGTTCCAAATCTGTTGGACGATGTGCTCGAGTTTACCGTCCCGGTGAATTCGAGGGCCGGTCTTAACATTGGGTACGATGGCGGGGCATCGCTTGATCTTGACTTAAGCGGCTGCGATCGTTTTCAGATCGTACTTTCAGCAGCGCCACCTGAGGGCAGCATTGCCATACTTCTCAATGACGCCGATGGCTTTCGGGGACTAAATACTCTCTTGGTGTCGGGGCCTGGAACCTACGATATTCCATTCGCTAACTTCAGCAGTGCTACGATCGTCGATTTCTCCAATCTCGCAAATATATCCACAAGCTTTCTGTACGGCAGCTTTGGCGTGGCCGAGATTCGGGCCGTGCCCGAGCCTTCGGCAATGCAAATGCTTGGGACGCTGTCGGCCGCGCTGATGGGCCTTGTCGCCTATCGAAAACTGCGGCGATCGATTGCCCCTGCGCCGCATTCTTGACAAGCCCATGCGGGCAATGCGACAATGGGGCCTCTTTCGGCCCCGTTTCGCTTTAAAAAAGGAAATGCCATGAAAACGCATCGAACGTTCGTGTTGTGTTTGGCGACGATTCTGCTTGCGGTCGGCGATCGAGCGGCGGAAGGCTCGCTTCGGCCGGCCGCGCCCCGACAGGTCGTCTCGCTCGACGGGACATGGCAAATCGAACAGGGCGACATGGACTCGATGCCGGCGGCCTTCGAGCATCAAGCGGCCGTGCCCGGATTGGTCGATATGGCTCGGCCGGCGTTCGAGGACGTGGGAAAGAAGAGCCCGCTGCGCCAGGCCTTCTGGTATCGGCGCACTTTCGAGCTCGACGGACCGGTGCCCGACGTGGCCGTGCTGAAAATCCACAAGGCGCGGTTCGGCACGAAAGTGATTCTCAACGGGCGAGTGGTGGGCGAGCACTTGCCGTGTTTCACGCCCGCTCTGTTGGACGTCAAGCCGTATTTGAAGGGCTCGGGACAGACGAACGAGTTGGTAATTCGCATTGGCGCCGATCGCGATTCGCTGCCGCAAGACACGCCGACCGGCTTTGACTTTGAGAAGTATCTGTTCATTCCCGGCATTTACGATTCGGTCGAGTT
>CAYMQL010000468.1:2703-2974 GCA_964392255.1 uncultured Planctomycetaceae bacterium
GATTCTGACCGGCGCGCCGTACATCGTCAACGTGCAGACGGTTCCGAACGTGCCGGGCAAGTCGGTGCGGGTGGTGGCCGAAATTCAAGGCGGCGGCGAGGCCGCCGAAGTTGCGGCCGACGTGCAAATCAGCGAAGCGGTCGGCGGCGCGTCGGTCGGCGCGGTCAAAACTCCGCCCGTGCAGCTTGCGCCGGGCAAAACCGCAAAAATCGACGTGACCATCCCCATGCCGGACTGCCGGCTGTGGTCGCCCGAAGACCCGTTCCTCTAC
>CAYMQL010000469.1:0-2969 GCA_964392255.1 uncultured Planctomycetaceae bacterium
CGGCCGTTTCTTTCGGGGGGGGGCTGGTAAACCGCCGTTTACATGGCCGAATCGGTTCGCCGGGCGAGGAGCAGGCAATGGAACTGAAGTTGGCGATCATTGGCGGCAAACACTCGGGCCGCGAGTTGCCCGTTAAGGCCCCCGAATTTCTGATCGGTCGCGGCTCCCAATGCCAGCTTCAACTGAAAAGCCACATGGTCAGTCGCAAACACTGCGCGATCGCGCTGGCGGGCGACGAGGCGACGATCGAGGACCTGGGCAGCACCAACGGCACGCTGCTCAACGGCGAAAAGATTGCGGAACGCCGGACGTTAAAGAACGGCGATCGGATCAAAATTGGTTTGCTGGAGCTTGAGGTCCGATTGGCCCCAGTCGCCGCGGCGGCGAAGGCATCCGCGGCCCATTCGGCGGCGCAGCCCGCCGCGGCCGGCGACGATCTGGACATCAGCGGTTGGCTTGAGGAGGACGCCGCGGCGGCCGAAAAACCGGCCTCGCTGCACGACACGTCTGCCGCCAAGACGCTCGACGAAACGGTTGCCATACCCATCGAGCCCGAAAGCGCCCCCAAGAAGCCGGAGCACTCGCCCAAATCGACCGGCCAGTTCAAGCAACCCGCGAAACCGAAATCGGTCAACAGCCATTCAGCGGCCGAAGACATGCTCAAACAGTTTTTCTCCAAGAAGAAGCCCTGATATTTCGCAGCGAGGCAACCTGTGAGAGCCGCCCACGAAGCCCGACGTTCGACCGCTCTGTTGGGACTCGCCTTTGACAACGACGACGGCGAAACCCGGCTGACCCGGGGCAAGAACTTTCTCCTGGTGGGCGGATGCCAGGAAACCCACGCCGTGATGCAGGAAACGGCCGTAAAAATCAACGAACAACTCGCCAAACGCAACACACGGTTGGAAAATGTGTCGGCCGGCGAGCTTCGCGACATCTGCCGCGACGTGATCGACTCGATCCGGCGCTAGGTTTTGTCGAGCCGATCGCTTCGCATTCGGACGGACAGCCGGCGTCGATTGGGCTTTTGCTGGAAGGCTCTAGTTCTACAGCGCAGGATCGGAAGCGATATTGAACAACATCTCCAAGCAAGTCAAAGAGTTTTGGCAAATTGACGCCGATGCGATGTTTGCCGCCACGAAGTGGCGACCGTTCGCTCAGCCCTGGGGATCGCCCAGGGGCGCGGAGAAAAACCATCTGAGATCGCGCCGGCCCAACGGGCCAATGGTTCGCCCGGCAGAACGGTTGGCCCGTTGGGCCGAAATCGGCATTCCTTTGGCACAATCACCCCTGGGCGTTGCCCAGGGCTTGGCGAACGGCCGGGCCTTCGGCCCACGAAAACGATGAACTTTGCAAATGGAAATGCAAACGATCCTGCGCAGTAGAATTAGTCGACGGCCTTGCTCACAAGCACCACGTCCTGTTCCTGCTCTTCGTTGAGCTCGAATCCGCGGTTGCGGAAGGTGGCCAGCATTCGGGTGTTTTCCTTGCTGACCTCGGCCACGACCTTTTTCACGTCCCAGGTCTTGGCCACTTCGAGGCAGTAGTCGGTCAGAAGGCCGCCGAGACCGTGCCCGTGCCAACGATCGACGACGATCACGGCGTACTCGGCCGCCTCGTGATCCATGTCGGCCACCAGCCGGCCGACGCCGATGAGCTTCCGCTGCCCTTCCTCCTCGACTTCGGCGACGATGCCCAACTCGCGGTCGTAGTCGATAAAGCAGTAGCGCGTGGCCATCTCGTGCGTCGTCTGTTTGAAGAGTTAGCTGAATCGGAACCAGAGCGACTGGGTCGAGCAACTGCCCAGCAGTTCGTGCCACATCGGCTCGTCTTCGGGCTTGATCGGCCGCAGAGTCACATTAGTGCCGTCCTTCATCGTGCGCTCGGTGACGTATTCCTCGGGATACGGACGGATGGCCAGATGGGCGTACGGACGCACCGTGCGAACCACCAGTTCGCGGTCGATCACGACGCGGGCATCGAGCGCCAACACGTCGTCGGGAGTGACCAGCAGCGGATTGATGTCGAGTTCTTTGATCTCGGGATAGTCGGCCACAAGATACGAGAACCGCATGATGATTTCGATCAGCCGGTCGATGTTCGCGCCGGGCTTGCCGCGATATCCTTGCAGAAGCGGCCAGGATTTGAGCGATTCGAGCATTCGCCGGGCGAGCGCTTCGTTCAACGGAGGCAGGCCCAACGCCCGATCGCGGAACACCTCGGCCGCGGTGCCGCCCATGCCGACCATAATGACCGATCCGAACACCGGGTCTTTCTTCGTGCCCATGATCAGCTCGAAGCTGTTCGGATACGTCACCATTTTCTGGACGGTCACGCCGACGATCTCGGCGTCGGGGCGTTTCTCTCTGGCGGTGGCGGTGATGCGATCGAAAGCCGCCCGCACCTTTTCGTCCGACGACAGATTCAACACAACGCCGCCCACGTCGGTTTTGTGCGTGATCTGCGGCGAATGGATCTTCAGCACCACGGGGTAGCCGAGCCGATGGGCCACTTCGACCGCCTCGTCGGCGCTTCGGGCGGCCTGCGGCTTCGTAACTGGAATTTCATAGGCCTCCAAAAACGCCTTCGAAACGTTTTCTGAAAGAACCTCGCCGCCCTCGGTCAAGATCGTATCGAACACGCCGCGCAGCCGTTGCCGGTCGAGCGTGAACTCCAAAGGAATGTCCTTGGGCGTTTCGTGAAGAATCAGCAGATTTCGGGCGTAGGAAACCAGGTGCATGAACGCGCGGACGGCTTTCTCCGGCGTGTTGTAGGTTGGAATGCCGGCGGCGTTGAGCAACTGAATGCCCTCGGCCACGACCCGACCGCCCATCCACGCCGCCAACACGGGTTTGTGGGCATGTTTGGCCGCAGCGCCCACGGCCTGCGCTGTGGCCGTCGGATCGGTCATCGCCTGCGGCGTGAGAATCACCAGCACCGCGTCGACGTTCTTGTCTTTCAGCACGATT
>CAYMQL010000470.1:0-2966 GCA_964392255.1 uncultured Planctomycetaceae bacterium
AGTTGATTCAGTTAATTTTGGTAGCGCATCGCGGCTCTGTCAACCAACCGCCACCGGAGGGGTTTTGCGGATATGAAGCCAACAATTGGTGAAAGACCGCAACGCTCGGCACAATCCACGCCAATTGCGGCCTGTTCTTGGGCAAAACTACATTGACCTTGTCGGCCAAACTCGGCTAGAATGCCGCCCTTTGCCAGCGGCCCAGCAAGGCTGGGCGCTACTGTTTGCCGCCGCATCGTCGGGTGGGGAGATCACGAGAGTCGGCAGGCGGAGTCTGGCTTCTCTAAAACGATGAAGGCCGTAGGATGCCCGCGGAAAGGACGCCGCACGGTGCAACCGCTGAAAATGCCTCGCTAGCGCGGCCGCTCCAGGCGGTTACGCGGCTGGCGGTTCGTTTTCCCAGGGCAACTATTGTTCTGGCGGCCGCGATCACCCTTGGTTCGCTGTATCTGGCGGGAACGCGGCTAGGTTTTCGCAACCGGCGAGCCGACCTGTTGAATCCGCACAGCGAGTACCATCAGCGCTGGCTCGCCTATACCGAAGAGTTCGGCGACAAAGAGGACGTGGTTGTCGCCATTGAGGCCGAACAGCCGGCGCAAGTGTTGGCCGCAATGGACGACGTGGCCGGCGTCCTGCAACGCCGGCCGGATTTGTTTTGCGCGGTGATGCACCGCTACGATTTCTCGCGTCTGCGCGGCAAAGGGCTGCACTATCTGACGCCCGAACAACTGACCGGAATCCTCGAATTTCTCGATCAAGCCGGGCCTATTTTGCAGGGCGACTGGAACGCACTCGGCCTGGGGCGGATCGTCGGCCGGATGGCGGCTGAGATTGGTACGACGTCGGCTGGGCGCGCGTCTGATTCCGGCGCCATGCCGGCAGAGTTGGACCGCGCGAGTCGAATGCTTCTGGCCGCGTTGGAGTCGGTCGGCGATTTTCGGTCGCCTTGGGGCGAAATCTCGGGAGCGGCCTCGCCGCAAAATCTGCCCGATGGCGCCCCCTTGGTCGCCGACGGGGGCAAGCTTGGCTTCGTGATGCTCAAACTCGCTACGGACGACAAGATCAGTTTCGACCCGCACACGAAGGGCATCGAGGCCTTGCGAACGGTGATTGCCGAAGTCGGCCCAAAGCATCCCCAGGTGCGCATCGGACTGACCGGCCTGCCGGTAATCGAAAACGACGAAATGCGATCGAGCCAGAATTCGATGGCCCGAGCGAGCGTCCTTTCGCTGGTGGGCGTGGCCTTTGTGTTTTTGGCGGGGTTTGGCGGCTGGCGGCATCCGCTGATCGGCAACGTGGCGTTGATGGCGGGCATGGCTTGGGCGTTCGGCTTCGCCACGCTGGCCATCGGACATTTGAATATCCTCAGCAGCGCGTTCGGCGCCATTCTGATCGGCCAAGGGATCGACTTCGGCGTCTATTATTTGGCCGGCTACATCCAACAGCGCAAAGCCGCTCGGTCCAGCGGCGAGGCCTTGGTCGAGACGGCCCGGTGCGTTGGGCCGGGCATCGCGACAGGCGCGGTCAGTACGGCCATCGCGTTTTTTGCGGCCGGATTCACCGAGTTTACCGGCGTGGCCGAATTGGGCATGATCGCCGGCGGCGGCATTCTGCTGTGCTTTTTGGCCGCCACCGTGCTGCTGCCGGCAATGATCCAGCTTTCCGACGCGCGGCGTCCCATCGAGGCCATGCCGACCCAATTGGAGCTGGGCGGGCTTCTGGCGCGAATTCACACGTTCCCGATCCTCACGCTGGCCGGCCTAACGGCCGTGAGCGTTGTGGCGGCCATCGGGTTGAAGCATCTCTGGTACGACCACAACTTGATGAATCTCCAGCCGGCAGGGCTCGAAAGCGTCGAGTTGGCCCAATCGATGGCCGAGCGAACAGGAGAAAACACCTACTACGCCTTGTCGATGGCCGGCAGCCGCGAAGAAGCTTTGGCCCGCAAGGACGCTCTGCTGCAACAGCCTTCGGTCGGGCGGGTGGAAGAAATCGCCTCGGCGCTGCCCGACGCCGACCCGCGCCGGCGGCCGCTGGTCGAGCAGATTCATCGGCGGTTGGCCCAGTTGCCGCGCGCCGTGCCGCCGATCGAGGCTGCCGGCGCGAAAGAGCTCGACCAAGGTTTGACCAAGTTGCACGCCGCGCTGTCGCGACTGCCGCAAGCCGGCGAAATATGCGGCCGCCTGGAGACGATCCGAAGCGCACTCGGCCGGCTCGATCCTGCGGAGGTTGCTCGCCGAGTGGACAGGTATCAACAGCAACTTGCCGGCGACATGTTCGATCGCTTAAAAACGCTGCAAGCGGTCTCCGACCCTCAGCCGCCGCAGTGGAGCGACCTTTCGCCGGGGCTGGCCCAGCGATTCATTGGCGCGTCGGGCAAGTATTTGCTGAAAATTTACAGCCGGGCCGATATCTGGGACATGCCGGCCACTGAAGCGTTCATTCGCGAGGTGCGCAGCATCGATCGCGAGGCGACGGGCAACCCAATGCAAATCTACGAGGCCTCGCGCCAGATGAAATGGAGCTATCAGCAGGCCGCCATCTACGCGCTGGTCATTGTTTGCATGGTGGTGTATCTGGATTTCGGCAGCCTGCGCTACACGCTCTTGGCCCTCTTGCCGCTGGGACTGGGCATGTTGCAGCTCTTCGGCCTGATGGGCCTGGCCAACATCCCGTTGAACACCGCCAACATGATCGTGCTGCCCCTGATCCTGGGCATCGGCGTCGACAACGGCGTTCACATCGTCCACGACTTCCGCCGGCAGCAGGGACGCGGCCGCTACCGCATCAGCAGCTCGACGGCCAACGCCGTCTTCATCAATTCGCTCGGCAACATGGTCGGCTTCGGCAGCCTGATGATCGCCGATCATCGCGGATTGCAAAGCCTCGGCCGGGTGCTGACGTTGGGTATGGCCTGCTGCCTGCTCAGCGCGATGGCCATGCCAAGCCTGTTAATGCTTCTGCAA
>CAYMQL010000471.1:0-2962 GCA_964392255.1 uncultured Planctomycetaceae bacterium
AAACTGGAAACGGCATTGAGTGGCACCCTAAATCTTAACTGTGACAAAGCACTAGCCAAATCGTCCGCTTGCCGCATTTGGCAGGAAGCAGGCCGAGAGGCTCCAGGCATTAACGCTTCGAGAACTGCGTGCCGCGCCGAGCGCCGCGAAGACCGTACTTCTTGCGCTCTTTCATGCGGCCGTCGCGGGTCAACAGTCCGGAATCGCGAAGCGGGTCGCCAAGCTGCTCGTCGGATTTTTTCAAAGCTCGGGCGATGCCAAGTTTGCAGGCGTCGGCCTGGCCGGTGATTCCGCCGCCGTCGACGCGGATGATGACGTCGAATTGGGCCCGGCGTCCGGTTTGTTCCAACGGCGCGATTACGGCGTTGCGTTGTCGGACGTTCGCGAAATATTCTTCCAACTCGCGGTTGTTGATGCGGATTTTGCCGTCGCCCGGTCGAATCCGCACGCGCGCGACCGAGGTTTTGCGCCGGCCCGTGCCGAGAATGTCGTTGCTCTTGACGACTGCCATGAGTGCTTAGTCCTTGATTCCGAGTTCTGTGGGTTCAGGGAGTTGGGCCTGATGGGGATGCTCGCCGCCGGCGTAAATCTTCAGCTTGTCGAGCGTCTTGAAGGCCAATTTGTTTTTGGGCAACATGCGGCGCACCGCCTCGCGAAGGATCAACTCCGGCCGGCGTTGCCGCCGATGCTCGGCCGTCTCACGGCGCTGGCGGGGATAGCCGGTGTAGTGCGCGTATTCCTTTTGCTGCCACTTCTTGCCCGTCAGCGACACCTTCTCGGCGTTGATCACGATGACGTAATCGCCGTTGTCGACGTGCGGCGTGTAGGTTGGGCGGTTCTTGCCCATCAAAACCATCGCAATGTCGCTCGCCAAACGCCCGACCACTTTGTCGGCGGCGTCGACCAGCCACCATTTCGGCTCGATTTCGCCGGGCCGGGCCATGTAGGTTTTCATTTGCTGCATTGGTACGACTCGTAAAGCTACCCAGAACATGGGGAAACTCGTAATTTAACCGTTTCATCATCGGCAGGCAAGCGGTTCCAACGGCACATCGCAACGATTTCTTGTCGGCCAGCATGACCAGAGGGGGGGGGTATTTACAATAAAAGACAGTTCTATTAGCATTGATTGTTTTGCTGGATTCTAGATTTAGGCTGTCCTGGGGGTTTGGCAAACTATGATCGTTGCAGTTCCCCGTGAGACTCATCCCGGCGAGCGCCGCGTGGCGTTGGTCCCGGCCTCCGTGCCGGCGTTGGTCAAGGCGGGCATGGAAGTTTTGGTCGAGGCAGGGGCCGGTCAGGCCGCCGGCTATTCCGACCAGCAATATACCGACAAAGGCGCTAAAATCGCCGCCTCGCGCAACGAGATTTTTGCCGCCGAGGTCTTGCTCCAGGTCCGAGCCGCCGGCGCTAATCCGGAGGCCGGCCGGGCCGATCTGGGGCTCTATCGCCAGGGCCAAGTGGTCATCGGCATGTGCGACCCGCTCGGCGCCCCGCAACCGGCCGCAGAATTGGCAACCCGCGGCGTCGCCCTGTTTGCCCTCGAGTTGCTCCCCCGCATTACCCGGGCCCAGAGCATGGACGTTATGTCGTCGCAGGCCACGATCGCCGGATATTACGCCGTTCTGTTGGCGGCCCAGGCCCTGCCAAAAATGTTCCCCATGCTGATTACGGCCGCCGGAACGCTCAACGCGGCCAAGGTGTTTATCGTCGGAGCGGGCGTGGCCGGTTTGCAGGCTATCGCCACAGCCCGGCGGCTGGGCGCGGCTGTGTCGGCCTACGACGTTCGCCCCGCGGTCAAAGAGCAGGTGCAGAGCCTCGGGGCCAAATTCGTCGAGATGCAGTTGGAAACCAACTCGGCCGAGGCCAAGGGCGGCTACGCCCAGCAGATGGACGAAGAGTTTTATCGCCGCCAGCGCGAGCTGATGGGCCGCGTGGTCGCCGATAGCGACGTGGTCATCACCACCGCGGCCGTGCCCGGCAAAAAGTCGCCGATTCTGGTCACCGCCGAGATGGTGGCCAAAATGGCGACCGGTTCGGTGATCGTCGATCTGGCGGCCGAACGAGGCGGCAACTGCGAGTTGACCCAGCCGGGGCAAACGGTCGTCGAAAACGGCGTGACGATCATCGGGCCGCTCGACGCTCCGGCCGAAATCCCGCAGCATGCCAGCCAGATGTACGCCAAGAACATTTCCACGTTCCTGTTGAATCTGGTCAAGGACCAGCAGGTGCAGATCAATCTGGAAGACGAAATTATCCGCGATACGCTGATCTGCCGCGATGGACAGGTGGTCAACCCGCGGATTCAGCAACTTCTTTGACGAAGAACCGCGACCGGGCGTCGCGGCCTTATAGAAAGGATGACTCCGACCATGTCGTTTCATTCACTGGTCCTACTGGCCAGCGCGTCTTCGGCCGCAGAGGCTGAAATTGCAGCGCCGGACTACCTGACGCTCTTGTTCGTCTTCGCGTTGGCCACGTTCACCGGCTTGCTGGTGATCAAAAACGTCTCGCGGCTGCTGCATACGCCGCTGATGTCGCTGACGAACGCCATTTCGGCCATCGCCGTGGTCGGGTCGATCGTGCTGGCCGGCAAACAAGAGACGACCTTCAGCACGATTCTCGGCGCCGTAGCCATCGCCGCCTCGATGACCAACATCGTCAGCGGGTTCCTGCTGACCGACCGGATGCTCAAAATGTTCAAGAAGCGGGAGCCTGGCAAGTCATGAATACGCTCATCCAGTTGATCTATCTGGTTTCGTCGATCCTGTTCATCCTCTCGCTGATGTGGATGAGCCATCCGAGCACGGCCCGGCGGGGCGTCGCGGCCGGAGTGGTCGCCATGCTGGCGGCCATCGGCGGCACGCTGGTTGAGCCGGGCATGAGCTACACCTGGATCGTCGTTCCCATGGTCGTCGGCTTTATCTTCGGCGTGCCCCTGGCGATGGTCCCGCTGACGGCC
>CAYMQL010000472.1:0-2954 GCA_964392255.1 uncultured Planctomycetaceae bacterium
CTGATCGGTCGGTTGCGGTCGATCTGCCAACGTAAATCGGTGGAGGGTAGCGGTGTGGTTACACGACTTGCCGATTCCCTGAAGCACCCAAGGGACCTACCAAGTGATAAACCGGCCGTTGGCGTGGGGGGGGCTGCCTGCCGGGTCAATCCGTTGCCTGCCGACCAGAATCTGCCCCAAGTCCGAATCTCATCCGCAGTTGAGAGCAGCTTGCCCACCTTGCCATTCTAACAAGTCGCCAGTTGTGAGAAGGTGCGACGGTATTCGTTGTCGCTCGCCTACGTCGCTCACCAGCGCCAAGACCCACCGCCGGGCTTGCTTGGCCGGGCCGTAAGCTATCGGTTTCCAGCCGTCCCGATCCGTAGACACGCCCCCCCTGACCCCCAGCACACAATATACCGCGCGGCGGCCGGCTGCGCTACTCGTTCCCTTTTTTATGCTCTCGCGGTTTTTGAGGTTTATTCGCTGGTGCTTGCATTGACCAGCCCGACCACCTGCCGCCGCACGGGTTCGGGCAGCGTCGGCCACGCCGCCGCCACGGCCGCCAAGTCGGGGTCAGAGAGGGCTATCCGTGCATCGACTGCACCGGATTCCGCACCGCCTTCCGGCAGAATCGACGTATTTCCCGAGGATTTTGAGGGGTGTTCGAGTCTGCGTGCGCCCACTGAAAAAGCCTTGTGCGGTCGTGCGACTGCACAAGGCTTTTTTGATTTTCCAAAGCGGGGAGCTTTGTCCGACGGCTGCCGTAAAACGGAATCCAGCGGTTGCAACAGGCGACGGTTGGCCGACTGTGGGCTTATACGGCTGGACTATACGTCGAGCGTGTAGCCGGGGCGATAGGTCGGCTTAATAATGGGCTCCAGGCCCTGGATGTTTCGGCAGCAAAGGTTTTTGGCGTCCCACTCGACTTTTGGACCTTCGCCGTCGGTGGCTACCCAAACCGCCAGATTGCCCAACAGGATCGTTTCGGTCAGGGCGCCGGCGTAGTCGGGGAAGTTCGATACGGCCGGCTCGCCGCCCTTGATGGCGCGGATCCATTCTTCGAAATGGCCGGGCGAGGCTGTGAATTCGACTTCGGGCAGCGGTTCGCCGCCGGAGAGTTTTTGCTTCTTCTGCGCATAGTCGCCCGGGGAGAACAACGTGGACTTTTCGCCGACGACGATGCAGCCGCTTTCCAGATAGTCGTCGTCGGGGTTCCTTTGCCGCGTTTGCTCGATCTCCTCTTTGAACAACTCCTTCATCTCTTCGTACACCGGTGCGTTGGGCCGATTGCCGCCGTCGTACCAGTACAGCTTCAAAGCGGGCCGTTCGTCGCGGGCGGGGAAATCGAAGGCGATCGTCGACTGATTCGGATAACTGTCTTGGTTGTGGCCGGAGGTAACGGCCTGGACCGCCTCGGGGTCGCGAAGATTCAGCGCCATGAACGGCATGTTGACGGTATGGCAAGCCATGTCGCCGAGGGCGCCGGTGCCGAAATCCCACCAGCCGCGCCAATTGAACGGATGGTAGCCCTTGGCATAGGGTCGCGGCGCCGCCGGGCCAAGCCAGAGGTCCCAGTTTAGGAATCCGGGCGGGCCGCACTCGGCCGGCTCGGGGCGCGGAATGCCCTGGGGCCAAACGGGCCGATTCGTCCAAACATGAACCTCTTTCACGGGTCCGAGAACGCCGGATTTGATGGCGGCCGCCGCGCGCCGCAAGGTGCTTTCGGCGGTTCCCTGATTGCCCATCTGCGTGGCCACTTTCTGTTGCCGGGCCACTTCGGCCATCAGCCGGGCCTCGTAGATCGAGTGGGTCAGCGGTTTCTGGCAGTAACAATGTTTGCCCATCCGCATCGCCATCAGCGCGGCTGCCGCATGGGTGTGGTCGGGCGTGCTGACGGTCACCGCGTCGATGCTCTTGCCCATCTCGTCGAGCATTTGCCGAAAATCGGTGAACGCCTTGGCCTTGGGAAACGTTCGCCGGCCGCGGTTCAGATAGTTTTCGTCGACGTCGCAGATGGCCACCATGTCGCCGTTGTTGCCGGCGTCTTTCGAATCGCTGTCGCCTTTGTTGTAAAGGCCGATGCTCGCCATGGCGATTCGTTCGTTGGGCGACTTGCTCTCTTGGGCTCGCACGCCTCCGGCGACCCAAAAACCGATGCTTGCAGCGGCCGAGGTTTGCAGAAATTGGCGGCGATTGGTGCGGTGAGACATGGACTCGAACTCCTTCATAAGTACGGGAACGGAGTTTGACGCAGGCGGGAGGACGCTCTCTGCCGTCGGACGCCGGCAGGGGTGGGGCCGCCCGGAATGCAAACCAAGTCGGCCTGCCTCCCTGGGCAACAATTTGCATTATCCCCTGTTTCTTAAGAAATTGCAAGCGGCTTCAATCCGGAATCCAGGGACGGCAACGCCGGGAAGTCGTTCGATGTATCCTGGCGGACAACCCGTAATACGCCCAAAGGGGCACGATGTTCCCACCGCTATTGGCATCGCGGGTTTGCGTTCGATCCGATTATCCATTACGCTGATGGGCAGACCCTCCGACGAAACCGTCGGATCGAAAGAGGCTTTTTCAGAAGGGAGTAAACGACCATGCGATGCCTGTTTGCGCTGCTGATGATCCTGAGTTGTTTCCTGTCGGCGACGATCCCTGCGCCGGCCGCCGACGAAACCGCCAAAGACCTCGCAGTGCAGCGCATTGCCGCGCTCGGCGGGCACGTCGAGCGCGATCCCAATGGGGCCATTGTGGGCGTCGACCTTCGGAGTTGCCCCGCCGCCGACGCCGACGTCGCGCTTCTGCCCGCCTTGGGCGATCTGCGGAAGTTGACCCTCTGGGGGCCCGGCATCACCGACGCAGGCGTGCGGCAACTTGCCGCTTTCCCCAACCTGAGCGAATTAGATCTCGAGAACACCAACGTGACCGACGCGGGCATCGAGGTTCTCAAGCAGCTTCCTCAACTCGCGCAGCTAAAC
>CAYMQL010000473.1:0-2944 GCA_964392255.1 uncultured Planctomycetaceae bacterium
GCGCCGGCCGAATTTGCCGTCTTTCAATCCGTGAAAGGACACCAAAATGCAAAGTCTACAATCACTTCTCAAACATGGCTTCACCGACCGCATCCGGGGCAACGCCGACGCGGAGCGGTTGGAGCAGGTCCTCGTCGACACGGTGCGCAACTTCAGCGCCGAGGTCGCCAACATCCGCCAAGAGTACCACCCCAACCGCCAGCAGGAGAAGATTCGGCAGCGCGCCGAGGCGATTCTGACAGAGATGGAGAGCGGTATCCCCGGCAGCCTGCTCCGGCAGCTCGGCCGGGCATGGGCGACGGCCCGCGAGTCGTTGGCGCGGAACGCCGGGCTCGGGCCGAGCAGCGACCCCAGCGCGACCGTCCGCGAAATGTGGGCGCTGGATCGTCTCAGAGAGATGGACGCGGGCAAGCGACTGCTCCTGCTCCAGCAGGCCGTCGCCGCCGGCGACGAAGTGACTGTCAGAGCTGCGCTGAATGCGCCCAGGGCATTCGCCGTTGTGGATGATCGTATGGCCGAGGAGATCCGCCAGGCATGGCATGAGCGTGCCTGTCCCGACGAGGCCGCCCACTACCAGCGGCTCCGCGAGGCCTACACCTGCGAGCAGGCGAACTACGCGGACGCCGTCGGCGCCATCCGGGAGATCGGCGGCTTGTCCGATGACATGCGGTCCCGTCTGGAGCAGGCACAGGCCGGCAAGCAGTAAGCCCTATCACGGCGCCCCGCGCGACGTGCTATGCTTTCCGCGCGGGGCAGCCTTTTGAGGTGAAAGACGATGTGCGAAATCGTGATTCAAGTCAGTGGCGAAGAGCTTCGAAGCGGCCCGCTTCCCGACGAGTTGATTGCTGCCATGCAGAAGGTGTTGACTGCCCACGGCTACGCGGACCATGAGCACCGTTGGGAAGGCCCGAGCCATCGGCTGGTGTATCGTAGAGAGTGACTTCCGTGTGCGGGGGCCACGCCAGTATGTACGTCGGTGTCGTCCTGTGCGGGGCCCCGTTTGATGTCTCACTATGTCCCAGAAAAAAAACGAACGTGTGATTTCAGCGCTGCTCGAATCGAGCAGCATCACAGAGGCAGCGCGCGTCGTGAAGCTGTCGCGCAAGACCATTGAGCGCATGCTGGCCGATGGCAACTTCCAACGGCAACTGCGCGAGGCCCGAGCGCGAGCCTTCGGCATGGCGATGTCGCGACTGTGTCACCATGCGGGCAAAGCCGTCGACGTTCTGGTCGAGGCCCTGGACGGCGCCGAGATCGGCAAAACCCGATTCCTCGCCGCCTGCCGCGTCTTGGAGTTTGGCAGCCAAATCCGCACCGATGATCTTCAAGCGCGACTGGATGAGGTCGAGCAGCAACTACGAACCCTTGTGGAGCCTGTACGATGATCCACACACACGACCGCGTCCGCGAGCAGTTCCAGCGCATCACCGAGAGCTGGCCCGAGCCAACCGACGTCCAAAAAATCCTCGACAACCTGCCCGACCTGGAGCCGCCCGACCTCAGCGCCTACGCGCGCGAGGTGATGGCCGCGATTGGCGGGTATCAGCGCGCCAAAGCGCGAGGCCGGCGAAAGAAGTCCGGGCAATCGCAGTCCGCGAAGCGCCCGAGTGACATCGCAATAGTCCATACATCCCTTGACCATTTCCCGAGGTGTGCCTAATGCGACAAATGCAGAAAATTCGACAACTGACGGAGCGTTTGCGAGCCAAGATCACCCAAGAGAAGCTGGCTGCCCAGGGAGGTGTGTATCCATGCCAGACCGACGAAGATTTCGACGCCACTGCCGAGTGGCCCAAAGCTGGCCCCTGCGAGATCGGCAAGCTGATTGCCCCGCGCCAGTGCGCGACGACGGAAGAGTGGATTGCCCACATGGAGAGAATGCGCCAGGGAAAGGTGTCAAAATGAGTCCATCCAACACAGTTACCCTATCCGGTCAAGTCGCATCCGAAATGCCCGCCCCCGGCAAAGGCCGAACGTGCCTGTTTCGCCTTGAGCACAGGCAGGCCAGCGTCGGCAAGGACGGCAGCATCCAGACGTCCTCGTTCGCGTTGTGGGCCCGAGCATGGGGCCATGCGGCCGCGTCGATCTTGCGGCACGGCCGACCCGGCACCGAGATCGTCGTCAGCGGGCGATTGAATTACTTGGCCGAGACTGCCAGCATCGGCCTGGTCGTCGATTCGGTCTCGTACGTGCGACCGTCCCAGTTCGCAGAACCCGACAAAAACGCGTCAGATTGACGCTGTGGAGTGACACTGTGCACGGCGCGAAGCGCAACAGCCGCAAGACGACATAGTTAGACACAGTGACATCCTACCATGTTAGTAGCGCTTCACGTGGAAAGGCCAGAAAATGATGACGAAAAAAGAGGCAACTCTAAGTTTGAAAATCGACGCGTCCGGCGCCTTGACCGGGGCGAATCATTTCACGACCGCCACGGGCGGTATCGCCCGCAGCGCGACGCAGGCCAAGGTTGCCGTCGCCGCCCTGACGGCCGCCATCATCGCGGGAATCGCAAAAGCCACAAAAATGGCCGGCGATATGCAGGAGGTGCAGTCTAAGTTCGACATCGTCTTTCAGGGCCTGACGCGGGAGGCGAACGCCTGGTCGAAATCCTTCGGCGACGCGGTCGGGCGCAGCCAGATCGAAATCAAGCGCGCCATGGCCGGCACGCAGGATTTGTTCGTGCCGCTGGGTTTCGGACGGGAGCAAGCATTCGAGCTGTCCAAAGCTCTGACGGAGTTGAGCGTTGATGTCGCGTCGTTCAACAACGCCATGGACGCCGACGTCATGGCGAATTTCCAGAGCGCACTGGTCGGCAATCACGAGACCGTCCGCAAGTACGGGATCATCATCTCTGAGGCGGCAATCGAGCAGGAAGCGTTCCGCCGCGGGCTGAATAAGTCCTACGCCGACTTGACCGACCAGCAGCGGGTTTTGCTGCGAT
>CAYMQL010000474.1:0-2943 GCA_964392255.1 uncultured Planctomycetaceae bacterium
GAAATCGAACCCCCGCAAGCTCGACTGGCAGAAAATAAACATCGGCGACATCGGCCACCGCCTGATCGCGCAGAATCAAAAGCAATATGTCGGTCGCCAAGTTGCCCAATGGCAGTTGACGCTCGACCCGCGAGAAAACCACTTCGATAAACGCATCACCATAACCACGCCCCTGCAAAAACCGGGGGCGTATCTGCTCGAAGCCAAATTGTCCGGCGGCAACACGTCGTTCGTCGTCGTTTGGCTGGACGACATGGCGATTGTCAAGAAGCCGCTCTCGGGCAAGACTTTTTACTACGTGGCCGACGCCGCCACGGGCCGGCCGGTCGCCGGAGCCAACCTCGAAATGTTCGGCTGGCGGCAGCTTTATCACCAACGGCCGCCGCGGCACGAAATCATCACCCGTCAGTTCGCCGAGCGGACCGATGCCGACGGTCAGGCGATCGTCGCCCACCGCGAGCGTCCCGCCGACGCCGACCGTATGCAGTGGCTCGTCATCGCGCGCTCGCGCGACGGGCGGTTCGCCTATTACGGCTTCTCCAGCGTCTGGTACGGCCGGCGTTACGACGCCGAATACAACGAGACAAAGGTTTACGCGATCACCGACCGGCCCGTCTATCGGCCCGGCCAGAAGGCGCAGTACAAGTTCTGGATTCGCCGCGCCCAGTACGACATGGGCGACGTTTCGGAGTTCGCCGACCGCGAGTTCACAGTGGAAATCTACGATCCACGGGGCGAAAAAATCGTCTCCGAAGCGAAACGGACCGACGCCTACGGCGGCATCGTGGGCGAATACCCGATTCCGGCCGACGCGACGTTGGGCGTCTATGGGCTGAACATCAAGGACCACGGCGGCGGCAATTTCCGCGTCGAAGAGTATAAAAAACCCGAGTTCGAGGTTACGGTCGACGCGCCCGCCGATCCGGTCATGCTCGGCGACAAAATCACCGCGACGATCAACGCGAAATACTACTTCGGCTCGCCGGTCACGAAGGCCAAGGTGAAATACAAGGTCGAGCGGACCGACTACACCGAGCGGTGGTATCCCGTCGGGCGGTGGGACTGGCTCTATGGGCCGGGCTATTGGTGGTTCGCCTACGACTATTCCTGGTATCCCGGCTGGAATCATTGGGGCTGCCTGCGCCCGATCGCGTTCTGGTGGCCCATGCGCAGCGATCCGCCCGAGTTGGTCGCCGATCAAGAGGTGGAGATCGGGCCCGACGGCACGGTCAAAATCGAGATCGACACCGCCGTAGCCAAAGCGATTCATCCCGACCAGGACCATAGCTACACGATCACCGCCGAGGTGGTCGACCAGTCGCGGCGGACGATTTTGGGCACGGGCACGGTGCTTGTGGCACGAAAACCGTTCACCGTCTATGTCTGGCTCGACCGCGGCTACTACCGCGTGGGCGACGCGATGACGGCCCATTTTTCGGCCCGAACGCTCGACGGCAAGCCGGTCCGGGGCAAGGGCACGCTGCAACTGCTGCGGATCAGCTACAAGGACGGCAAGCCGGTTGAAACGCCGGTCCAAACGTGGCAACTCGACACCAACGGCAAAGGCACGGCACGGCAGCGGATCACGGCCTCGCAGGCCGGGCAGTATCGGCTTGCGTATCGGGTGACGGGGGAGAGGGGAGAGGGGAGAGTGGAGAGTGGAGAGAACGAAATCCCGAAATCCCCAAATCCCGAAATCCCCAAATCCCCCGCCGCCGCCATCGAAGGCGGCTACGTCTTCACCGTCGCCGGCGAAGGTTTTGATGGAGCGCAGTTCCGTTTCAATCACCTTGAGTTGGTGCCCGACAAGCGAGAATACGCGCCCGGCGAAACGGTCCGGCTGCAAATCAACACCGACCGCACGGGCGGGACGGTGCTGCTGTTCGCCCGACCGGCCAACGGCGTCTATCTGCCGCCGAAAATCATTCGACTCGATGGCAAGAGCACGATCGAAGAGATCGGCGTCGCGCAGAAAGACATGCCCAATTTCTTCGTCGAGGCCGTGACCATTGCCGACGGGCGCGTCTATACCGAGGCGAAAGAGATCGTCGTGCCGCCGGAAAAGCGGATTTTGGACGTCGAAGTCCAGCCCAGCAAAGATGCCTACAAGCCGGGCGAAAAGGCCAAGGTGCGGCTGAAGCTCACCGATTTCGCCGGCGAACCGTTCGTCGGCTCCGCGGTGGTGGCCATCTACGACAAGTCGCTGGAATACATTTCCGGCGGCAGCAACGTACCGGAGATCAAAGAGTTTTTCTGGAAGTGGCGGCGGCAGCACCATCCGCGGACGGAGTGCAGCCTGGAGCGGTGGTTCCGCAACCTCGTGCCGCCTAAAACGGTCGGCATGGGCGATCTCGGCGTTTTCGGCGGCTCGGTGGCCGACGAGATGAACGAGCTGGCCGAAGACGGCGCTCGAGAAGGGATGCAGGTGCCCAACAGCCCGCGCGGCCGCGCGATGGGCAGACAGGTCATGCTGGGGGCGGAATTCAAGGCCGACGCAATGGGCGCGGCGATGCCGATGATGGCCGCGGCGCCGACCGAGGCCATGCCTGGGAAAGACAAGGAAGCCGGCGCAGCGCCGATGGTACAACCGACGATCCGCACCAAGTTCGCCGACACCGCCCTTTGGGTCGGCTCGCTTTCGACCGAGAAAGACGGCACGGCCGAAGTTTCGCTCGACATGCCCGAGAATCTGACCACGTGGCGCATCAAGGTCTGGGGCATGGGCCAAGGCACCCGCGTGGGCCAGGGCCAGACCGACGTCGTGACCCGCAAGGACCTCATCATCCGGCTGCAAGCCCCGCGTTTCTTCGTCCAGACCGACGAAGTAGTGCTGTCGGGTATCGTGCATAACTACTTGAAGGACAAGAAGACGGTAACGGTGCAGTTGGAATTGGACAAGGATTCACCGCTGTCTTTGGTGGACAAACAGATTTCTGTAAACAA
>CAYMQL010000475.1:0-1319 GCA_964392255.1 uncultured Planctomycetaceae bacterium
TCTGACGCCTCACCGCGAGGCCTTCCTTGGGTTCCTCGAACGCGGCGGCCTGCTGCGGAGTGACTTCGCACAGGAAACGGGTATTGGACTCGGAGAACAGCAGCACGGTGTCGGCGTCCGGGAGGTCGGCCGGCAGATCGCGGGGCGCGTGTTGCAGGTCGATTTTTGCGCCCAGTCCGCCGGCGAAGGCCATTTCGGCGGCGGCCGCGGCCAGCCCGCCCTCGCTCAAGTCGTGACACGCGCGGACCAGCCCGCCGTAAATCGCCCGATGCACGGCGGCGAAGGTTTTTTTGGCCATTTGTGCATCGACCTTGGGCGATTCGCAAAATTCCGCCGAAATCCCCTCGACCAGCGCGAAATGCGAGCCGCCAAGCTCGTTTTTCGTCGTCCCGATGATGTACAACAGGTTGCCCGGCTCTTTCAGATCCATCGTTACGCAATGGCTAACGTCGTCGACCTGGCCGAGTGCGCTGATCAACAGCGAAGGCGGAATAGAGATGGGTTCCGAGGCGGAAAAGGGGACTGTCCCCTTTTGTGCAAAGCACCCGGAGGGCCGTTCCGGCAAAAGGGGACTGTCCCCTTTTCCGCAAGTGGGCCGAAATTCGTTATTCAGGCTGTCCTTGCCGCTGATGAACGGCGTGCCCAGCACCGTGGCCACGTCGTAACAGGCCAATGCGGCGCGGACCAACGAGCCGAGCGTTTCGGGCCGATCGGTGTTGCCCCAGCAGAAGTTGTCGAGAATGGCGATCCGCCGTGGATCAGCTCCGACGGCCACGCAATTGCGCACCGCCTCGTCGATCGCACTGGCGGCCATCCAGTAGGTGTCGAAATCGCCGTAGTGTGGGTTCATGCCGCACGAAACCACGATGCCGCGGCGGCTATCAAGCACGGGCCGCAACACGGCCGCGTCGCTGGGCCCATCATTCGCAAGTCCAACCAGCGGCTTAACGACGCTGCCGCCTTGCACTTCGTGGTCGTATTGGCGGATGACCCACTCTTTGCTGCAAACGTTGAGCGAGCCGAGGATTTTTTCGAGGGTCTTAGCGTAGTCGGGGGATTTGGGGATTTCGGGATTTAGAGATTTCGGGGTTTCGGGCTCTCCACTCTCCACTCTCCACTCTCCACTGACCGCCGCCGCCCCCCCCCCCCGCCCCACACCCCGGAGGGGGGGGGGGGGAAACGCAAACCCCAACCCCCGACCGTACGTGCGCACTGCACCCCAAACCACCAACCCCAAACGGGCCTGCCTTTAAACCCCCCCCACAACCCCCCCAAAAGTTCGCCCCGCCGGAAGCTGGTATCCAATAACCCCGCGCCCC
>CAYMQL010000475.1:1329-2940 GCA_964392255.1 uncultured Planctomycetaceae bacterium
CTCTCCCGGAAGGAGAGGGGAGTAAACGGCATCGCGAACGACCGGCGGGCGGCCGTCGTGCAAGAATTCCATCGCCAAGTCGGCCACTTGATGATCGGCATAGACAAGCCGCAGGCGACCGGTTGGCACAAATTGGCCGATGACCGTGGCCTCGACGCTTTCCGACTCGCACAAGGCCTTCAGTTCGTTCCATTTTTCTTGCGGCACGGCGAAAACCATCCGCTCCTGGGCCTCGGAAATCCAGATTTCGGTGTAGGAAAGGCCCTCGTATTTCAGCGGCACGCGCTCGAGCCAGACCTCGGCCCCGATCTTTTCGCCCATTTCGCCCACCGCGCTCGAAAAACCGCCGGCCCCGCAGTCGGTCACGGCGTTGTACAGTCCCCGGTCGCGAGCGGCCAACAGCACGTCGAGCAGCATTTTCTCGGTGATGGCGTTGCCAATCTGGACCGCGCCGCCCGAAAGGGTTTCGCTGTGGCTCGTGAGCTCGGCCGAGCTGAACGTGGCCCCGTGAATGCCGTCGCGGCCGGTGCGCCCGCCGACGGCCACGATCAAGTCGTTCGGCTGCGTGTGCTTGAACGATTTGTCGAGCGGGATCAGGCCGATATTGCCGCAATAGACCAGCGGGTTGCCCAGGTAGCGCGGATCGAAGTAAAGCGCGCCGTTGACCGTGGGGATGCCCATGCGATTGCCGTAGTCGCGAACGCCCGCCACAACGCCCTTCATCACCCGCCGCGGATGCAGCACGCCGGGCGGCAGCGATTCGGCGGCCGTGTCGGGCGGGGCGAAGCAAAAGACGTCGGTGTTGCAGATCGGCTTGGCGCCCATGCCCGTGCCCATCGGATCGCGAATCACGCCGCCGATGCCCGTGTTGGCCCCGCCGTAAGGCTCCAAAGCCGAGGGGTGATTGTGCGTCTCAGCTTTGAAAACAATGTTGTACTGATCGTCGAACCGGATGACGCCGGCGTTGTCGGCGAACACGCTGACGCACCAGTCCCGCTCGCCCAACTCCGCGCGAATCTTCTGCGTCGCCGCGAAAATCGTCTCTTTGAGCATGTTTTGAAACTGGCGCTCGCCGTTTTCGTCGCGATAGCGGATCCGCCCGGCAAGCGTCTTGTGGCTGCAATGCTCGCTCCAAGTCTGCGCGACGGTCTCCAATTCCACGTCCGTCGGATCGCGATCGAGCGACTGAAAATGGGCTTGGATCGTCTGCATCTCCGTCAGCGACAAGAAAAGCTGGCCTTCAAGACTCAAACGCACGAGCGCCGCGTCGTCCATCGCACGGATCGGCACTGTGACCAGCTTGAACTCGTAAGGCGAGCCGACCTGAATCCGCTGAAGGGTCAGCGGCCCGACAATCACTTGCTCGATGGCGTCGTTAGCCAACACCTTCGAGCACAGCAACGCAAGCCGATCGCCGTCCAAAGGGCCGACGGCATATTTTTTGAGCGTTCCGATGGCCTCGGCCTGGATTCCAAAATCGGCCACGGCCGCCATCGCGCTTTGGGCCACGGGGTCCATCACGCCCGGCTTGGGCAGGACGTGTATCCAGGTGCCGGAAAAGGGGACTGTCCCCTTTTGTGCAAAGCACCCGAAGCACCGTTCCGGCAAAAG
>CAYMQL010000476.1:0-2935 GCA_964392255.1 uncultured Planctomycetaceae bacterium
GCTCGAACAGATCAAACGCGACCGACGCCTGCCGCCGATGAGCGGCAAAGCGGTTTTGGTGCTTCACGGGCTGGTCCGCTCGCGCTCGTCGATGGACAAGCTCTGCCAATATCTGCGCGAGAAGGGCAAGTTCCAGGTGTTCAACATCGGATACCCCAGCACGCAGGACGCGATTGCCGAGCATGCCCGATCGCTCCGCCGCATTATCGAGAATCTCGACGGCATCGACGAGATCAACTTTGTGGGGCATAGCATGGGCAATATCATCGTGCGGCATTTTTTAGGGGACTGTCCCGATTTTTGTGTCAACAAAAATGGGACTGTCCCCCTTGCCGGCTCCATCACCCAGCGATCGGCCGCGCGGTTTCATCGTTTCGTCATGCTCGGGCCGCCCAACCAAGGCGCTCGGCTGGCCGAAGTGTTTGCCGACAACGTTTTGTTTCAGCAGCTTTTCGGCGAGGCCGGGCAAGAACTCGGCCGCGATTGGCCCGCCTTGGAAAAGCGCTTGGCCACGCCCAATTTCGAGTTCGGCATCATTGCCGGCGGCACGGGCAAGTCGAAGGGGTATAATCCAATGTTGCCGGGCGACAACGACGGCACCGTCTCGGTCGAGGCCGCGAAGTTGGCCGGGGCCCGCGATTTCGCCGTCCTGCCCGTGTTGCATTCGTTGATGATGGACAATCAGCGAGTGCAGCAGTGCGTGCTCCGCTTTTTGCGGCACGGCTATTTTTTTAGCCCGAACAAACGGCATCCGCTGGAGGAACAGCTATGAGCGATTCGTATAGAGGGGAGAGGGGAGAGGGGAGAGGGGAGAGGGGAGAAAGTGGAGAGTGGAGAGGGGAGAGGGAAGAGAATCAAATCCCGAAATCCCCAAATCCCGAAATTCCTAAATCCCCCTCCATCGGCCGCGTGGCCGGCATCGACTACGGCACCGTGCGAATCGGCATTGCCATCAGCGACCCGGAGCGGACCATCGCCAGCCCGTTGGAAAACTACACTCGCCGCGGGCCGGAGACCGACGCCGAGCGATTCCGCCGGCTGGCGGCCGACCAACAGATCGTACGGTTCGTGGTTGGGTTGCCGCTGCACCTGGATGGGCAGGAAAGCCCGAAATCGGCCGAGGCTCGGCAGTTCGGCGAGTGGTTGGGCCAAGCGACCGGCGTGCCGGTCGAGTTTTTCGACGAGCGATTCACCAGCCGCGAGGCCGAAGAGCTGCTTCTGACGGCCGACATGACGCGAAAACGCCGCAAAAAACGCCTGGACATGCTCGCGGCGCAAATCATGCTCGCCGCGTATTTGGAAACGCGGCCGTAGAATTACCCACAAAAAGGGGAGGCTGTTCTTCTCTCCCCTCTCCCCTCTCCACTCTCCCCTCTCCACTCTCCCCTCTCCACTCTCCCCTCTCCGCTCTCCAGGGGCTTTCGTCCGGTTGCGCAGGGCTTATAATGAACAACGTTTGCGGCCTCGTGTTTATTCATGCCTCGGCAGCGGCCGCCGGGCCGCATTTTCCCTCCATAGGTTGTCACGGTGAACCAAAACGGGAGCATCTCATGAATTTGCAAATCAGTCGTCGTAACTTTCTGAAAACTTCCGCTACCGTCGGCGCCGGCATCGGGCTGGTCGGACTGGGCGGCTCCCGTTTGCTGGCCGGCGACCTCTTGGCCCAAGGCGCGCCGAACGCCGAAAAGCTCGGTTGGCTTTTAGGGTGTCAGGCCTTTAGCTTCAACCGGTTCACCTTTTTCGACGCGATCGACAAAACCGCATCGCTGGGCCTGAAGTACATCGAGGCCTACCCCGGACAGAAGCTGAGCAAAGCGGCGCCCAAGGCGACCGTCGGTCCCGAGCTTTCGCCCGGTCTGCGCAAAGCGATCCGGCAGCGGTTGGCCGACAAGGGGCTGAAGCTGATCAATTTCGGCGTTTGCAAACTGCCCGATCCCGAGCAGAATCGCAAAGTGTTCGACTTCGCCAAAGAGATGGGCATCGAGACGATCGTCTCCGAGCCGAACGTAAAAGCCTTGGGAGGAATCGACAAGCTTTGCGAAGAGTATGGAATCAACCTGGCCATCCACAACCATGCGAAGCCTACGCCCTACTGGGATCCGGAGATTGTGCTGAAGGCCCTTGAAGGCCGCAGCAAGCGCATCGGCGCTTGCGCCGACACGGGGCACTGGGTTCGTTCCGCCCTGGACCCGATTGAATGCCTGAAAAAGCTGGAAGGCCGCATCATCAGCCTGCACCTGAAAGACCTCGACAAGAAGGGCCCGATCGATCCGAAGACCCCGAAGGACGAGCGGCCCCACGACGTGCCCTGGGGCACCGGCGTGTGCGACGTGAAGGGCATTTTGACCGAACTGCAACGCCAGGGCTTTAAGGGCGTCTTTTCGATCGAGTACGAATACCACTGGGACAACTCTCTGCCCGAAATCGCCGAGTGCGTCAAATACTTCGACAAGACTGCGGCCGAGCTTTCCACAGCGACCCAGCACAGCTTCCATCAGCCGATGCAGCGCGGCATGCGCCGTTTCGCCCGCCGCCGCTCTTAAGCGTCGAGGGAGATCGGGCAAGTCATGTCGTTTCAAGATAGCCGGGAGCTAACAGCTCCCGGAGTGCGGCTGCCAATCCGTGCATATTCCGGGGGCTGTTAGCCCCCGGCTATTGCGACATTGTTTAGCTGACCGCCGGCTAAATAGCGGCGCAAATCGCCCGCTCAGTTGCCCTCGGGCGTCTTCATGCGGAACTCGCGCCAAACGAAAATCGCGGTTCCCAGCAGCGCCGAGGCGATTCCCACGCTCAACAGCGCCAAAACGCAAGTCCGGGCGTCCGGCGCGGTGGAGATGTCGATTGCCCACCCCTTGCCGCCGTGTGCGCCCAACCACCGCATCGCCAGCACGCGAAAATAGAACATCATGGTCATGTGCCGCGCGACGGTCGGATA
>CAYMQL010000477.1:0-2933 GCA_964392255.1 uncultured Planctomycetaceae bacterium
GCCCACGCAGTATCCCAAAATTCAATCGGGTACGCCCCGGGTGGTGTGCGGCATCGACCGCCAGGCAGGTGGAACGTGGCTGGGAGTCAACCAGTACGGTCTGTTTTGCGCGGTCACGAATCGCCGCAAGCTGGGCGCGCCGTCCGACCCGCGTTCGCGCGGCCTGCTGTGCCGCGAGCTGTTGGAGCTGCGCACCGCGAAAGAAGCGGCCGCCCACGCTGCGAAAGAACTGAAAACCGGGGCCTACGCCGGGGCCAATTACGTCTGCGCCGACGCCCGATATGCCGCGGTCGTCTACGGCGGCAACAAAGTCGAGATCGTCGAGTTGGAGCCCGGTTTACATGTGATTACCAATGGGAACGTCGACGATCCGAAAGACGATCGCCACGAGTTCGTCCGCCGCATGTTGACGTTGCAAACGCTCGATTCGGCGGTGATGTTTCTGGCCGTGGCCAGCCGGGTCTTTTCGCGCAAACCGGACCGCGAAGGCCGTCGCGGCACCGTTCTGGCAGAAGGCCATTTCGGCACGGTTTCGTCGACGCTGCTTGCGTTGCCGCGAAAGATACAACATGCCGTGTATCAGTATGCCCCGGGGCCGCCGTGCGACCATGCCTACGACGATCTTTCGGCATTGTTACGGCAGGTTCTATCGACCGAGCGCAGCCGGCGATCGCGCGAGGCGGCGGCTGCCCCGGCACGCGAAAAGGTCAAGGTCGGCGACGGAAAACACCGACCGAAGTCGGCGGCCAAAAAGCATAAATAGGCCGCTCAGGCGACCGCCCCCAGCAGTGATTCAATATGGCAGCCTACCTGATACAGAATCAGGTCGGGGCACCCGGGGTCGCGCACGAACAATCGGTACAGCCCGTCGCAAGAGCCGATGGCGAAGTGGTAGTCGCAGTAGCGGAAGTCGAGCCATGCCCGGGCAAGCTCTTCGCCGAGGACGCGGACGATTTTCGCATCCGGCAGCAGCAGAACATGGTCGCAGAGATCGGCCCATGCCGCCGCCTGCGGCCAACGTGCAAAATAACGCGAGCCGTCCTGCGTTCGTTGGTCGAAAATTCTCATGGTGCGCAGCCGTGTGACACGACGAATCCGACAGCCAATCAACCGACAATTTCGACTTAGGATAGCGGGCGCCGGTGACAACAGCGTGTCACAGCGCGCCGAAGTTGTCGGGCCGCGAGAAAAATGCCGTGCGGCCGGTTGCAGCAGCCGTTCGGGGGGGCAAACCGCAATCGTTTACGGGCCGACGTTCCGTCGGCCGCTAAACTGACAAGCTCAACGGCAACGGCGGGCTAGCGACGCCAAGTGGCCGTTCCGTAAACGCTGCACGGCACCTCGGCGTCGTAGCCGAACTCGCGGTGCTCCGCTTGCAGAAGGTCCTGCCCTACGACGGCAAACTCGATATGCCGGCGCGGGCGATAGGCCAGGCGGAGGTCCATCGTAATGTAGCTGGGAATGTCGTACGCCGGCAGCGCGTCGACGTAGCGGGCCATCAGGTCGAAATCGACGTCCTCGCGAACGTCCCAACTCGATCGAAAATAGACCTGATGGCAAGGGCTTGCGCCTTCATCAAGCTCGTAGGCGGTCCGGTGAACCATCATGCGGAGCAGCGTGTACTGGGCGTTGAGCCGCCATCGCTCGGAGACGGCCCAATTCGTCGCCAGTTCGACGCCGTAGGCGTCGGCGATGGGACCGTTGCCCCGGCGCGAGGGATAGACCCAATGCGCCGGCGGCGGTTCCGTCTCCCACTCGCGCGGGAGCGTCTCGATGCCGAAGAAAGTAATCAGACTATCGTACACGTTGTAGAAACCGGCCAGATCCCACGAAAAGGCGTCGGTCATTTGCGTGCGATAGCCGATTTCATACGCAAAAAGCGTTTCACTGCGGAGATTGCTATTGCCGAGCGTGCGATCGAATCGGCCGGTCCAAAACGTCGCAAACAAATCCTCTTCGGCGACCGACGGCGTGCGCACCGCCCGCGACACCGCTCCCCAAAGCGTATGTTTGCGGTCGGGCGTGTACAGCAGACGCGCCGTCGGCTGATATTCAAAGCCCGTATACGTGTTCTGCTCGGTCTTGCATCCGAGAATCAGCGCCCACGTCTCGGGCACAATCGCAATTTCGTCCTGGATGAACTGGCTGGCGACAAAAAGCGTCGTCTCGGGCGGTTGAACGCTGAGTGTGAACGGGCTCTCGCTGGGACAGAAGCTGTGGATGTGTCGGTAGCCCGCGCCGCAGGTGATTTCATGCCGCTGGCCCAGCGGGAACTTGTACTGGAAATCGATGTCGAACGTTCGAACCTTCTCTGAATTGAGGATCGTGCCGCGATCGAATTGGTCGTAGTAGGCTTGCAGGGTCCATTCGGTCGATTCGTCCCGAGTGTGGCTCCAGCGGGCCAACACGTTTTGGCCGGTGTTGTGGGCCGCGCCGGTGACGGGCTGGTAGTAGGGCGGCTCGGTCAGCGTGTACGAGGCGTTCATGCCCGAGTTGCCGACGTAATGGTCGCCTTGGATCGTGACCAAGTCCGACTTATCGCGGCCCGGCTCCCAGTCGGCGCGAAACCCGAAGCGGCCCTGGTTCCAGCCGTCGTTCGGTTCCTGGCCAAAGGAGGGCGAGGCTGCGGCGAAGGGGCCGCGGTCGAAATACTTGCCGTAGACGCGGTAGTGGCAATCTTCGCCCATTTGGCCGCCGTAGCGCGCCGTTTCGTTCGACCGTTCGACGGTTCCGCCGCCGGCGCTGACGTAAGCGCCTTGGGTGTCTTTGGCCCGCTTCGTGATGACGTTGATCACGCCGTTGACGGCGTTGGCGCCCCAAAGCGTTCCGCCCGGGCCGCGGATTACCTCGATCCGTTCGACGTCTTCGAGGACGACGTCTTGCACGTCCCAGTACGTGCCCGAAATCACCGGGCTATAAACCGTTCGGCCGTC
>CAYMQL010000478.1:0-2920 GCA_964392255.1 uncultured Planctomycetaceae bacterium
TCCCGGGGGCTGTTAGCCCCCGGCTATTGCGACATTATTTACCTGACACGCAATAAACAATATTTGTTTTCTGAGCCTCAACAAACCGGGACGGCGGGATGGGGGCCCTTGACCTCGCGCGGCGAAAGCCGTACACCTTCGGATAGTTTCGTTCCCTGTTCCGAAAGGTGGCCCGATGAATTCCCCTCGCATCAAACGCGCGTTGATTAGCGTCAGCGATAAGCTGGGACTCGCCGGTTTTGCCCGCGGCTTGGCGTCCGCGGGCGTGGAAATTTTCAGCACCGGCGGCACTCGAAAACATCTCGAAAGCGAAGGCGTGCGCGTCCGCGACGTTTCCGACTATACCGGCTTTCCGGAGATGATGGACGGCCGATTAAAGACCCTGCATCCGAAGGTGCACGGCGGAATTCTCTGCCGCCACGACAACGCCGAAGACATGAAATCTCTGGCCGAACACGGCATCCTCACGTTCGAGCTGGTCGTGGTGAACCTATATCCGTTCGAGGCCACGGTGGCCCGCAAGGACGTTTCGCTGGAAGAGGCGATCGAGCAGATCGACATCGGCGGTCCGACGCTCGTGCGCGCGGCGTCGAAGAACCACGCCTTCACCACCATTGCGACCAGCCCGGCCCAGTATTCGGAAATTCTCGACCAAGTAGCCGCGCACGGCGGCACCACGCAGGGGCTTCGGCGCCGATTGGCCGGCGAGGCCTTTGCGCATACGGCCCGCTACGATCGGGCCATCGCCGATTTCTTTGCGGGAGCGGCGGCCGAGGGTCCGTTCCCGGGCACAGTGACGACCACGCTGATACGGAAAACCGTACTCCGCTACGGCGAAAATCCGCACCAGCAGGCGGCCCTCTATGCCCAACCCGACGCCGCCGGGGCCAGCGTCGTCGCCGCGCGGCAGCTTCACGGCAAAGAGCTTTCCTACAACAACCTGCTCGACCTCGACAGCGCGCTTGCCATCGTGCGCCAGTTCGACCAACCTGCGGCCGCGGTCATCAAACACAACAACCCCTGCGGCGCGGCCCTGGCCGACGCGCTGCCGGAAGCCTTGCAGCGGGCCTTGGACGGCGATCCGCTGAGCGCCTTCGGTTCGGTGCTGGGGCTGAATCGCACGGTCGATTCGGCCACAGCCGAGGTGCTGGCCACGCCGGGCCTGTTTGTCGAAGCCGTCGTCGCGCCGCGATTCGACGGCGAGGCCCTCGAAATCCTCACGACCAAGCCAAAATGGAAGGCAAACGTCCGGTTGCTGGAGGTCGGCGATTTGGACCGCTCGCAGTCGCCCTGGGCGTTTCGCTGCCTCAACGGCGGCGTTCTGATGCAAGAGGCCGACGTCTTGGCCGACCCGGAAGACCTCTGGAAGGTCGTCACCGACGTCAAACCAACGAACGACCAACTGGCCGACCTCCGCTTCGCGTGGGAGATGGTGCGACACGTCAAATCGAACGCCATCGTGCTTTGCAAGCGGCGAATGCTGCTCGGGGCCGGGGCGGGTCAGATGAGCCGCGTCGATTCCACGGAAATCGCCATCCGCAAGGCCGGCGACCGGGCCGAAGGTTCGGTGCTGGGCTCCGACGCCTTCTTCCCCTTCCCCGACTCGATCGAAAAGGCCGCCGCGGCGGGCGTGGTCGCCGTCATTCAGCCCGGCGGCTCGAAAAACGACGACGCCGTCGTGAAGGCTTGCAACCAGCACAAAATCGCGATGGTCTTTACCGGCCGACGGCATTTCAAGCACTAGCCCGCTGCTTTCGCCGCTGCTTATTGCGTATCATGTAAGTCATGTCGTATCGAGATAGCCGGAGCTAATAGCTCCCGGAGTGTGGTCGCCAATCCATGCATATTCCGGGGGCTGTTAGCCCCCGGCTATTGTGATGTTGCTTACCTGACAGTCAATAGCCGGCAAAACCGTTCGCCGCGCGTTCACGCCGCCACAGGTTATCGCCCATGAACAACCCTGCCGCAAACCTGCAAAACATTCTGAATTCGCCCAGCTACCGCGTGGCCTACAAGGACGTGGATTTTCTGGCCCGGCCGGAAATGCGCGCCGCGCGATTGGAACTGGAATTGCTCAAGCCCGAACTCTATTTCCAGCAAAACAACATCCGCTCGACGATCGTTGTCTTCGGCAGCACGCAGATCGTCGAGCCGGCGGCGGCGCGGCGGCGGCTTGAAGAAGCCCGCGAAAAACTGGCCGAATCGCCGAACGACGCCAAGCGCCGTCGCGCAGCGGACCGGGCCGAACGCTTGTTGGAGCGCAGCCGCTACTACGACGCGGCTCGCGAGTTCGGACGCATCGTCTCGAACGCCTGCCAGTCGCAGCACGAATGCGATTACGTGATCGTCACCGGCGGCGGGCCGGGCATCATGGAGGCCGCCAACCGCGGCGCCCACGACGCGGCGGCAAAATCCGTCGGCCTGAACATCCGCCTGCCGCGCGAACAAGAGCCGAACCCGTACATTACGCCCGATCTGTGCTTCCAGTTCCACTACTTCGCCATGCGCAAGCTGCATTTCCTGTTGCGGGCGAAGGCGCTGGTGGCGTTTCCCGGCGGATTCGGCACACTCGACGAGTTGTTCGACGCGGTGACGCTGCGTCAAACCGGCCGGATGCAGGCCATTCCCATCATCCTGTTCGGCCGCGAGTATTGGCAGCGCGTGATCGACTTCCAATTCCTCGCCGATTCCGGAATGATCGCCGACAAGGACCTCGATCTGTTGGATTTCGCCGAGACGGCCGACGAGGCCTGGGCTATCGTCAAACGCGGGGCGCACACCCACGGATCGGGGATTCCCGGCTGACGAAAAACCGCGAGTCAGCCCTCTGCCCCAGCGCGGCGAACAATTTCTTCGGCCAATCGCTGATAGTCTTCGGCGCCGTGCGAGTCGGGTGCGTACTGAAAGATCGACTTGCCGA
>CAYMQL010000479.1:0-2911 GCA_964392255.1 uncultured Planctomycetaceae bacterium
GGCACGCCGTATTGCAGGCTCATCGAAACGGCCGTGCCGAAACAATCCATCAGGCCGCCGATCGTGCTTCCTTCTTTGGCCATGGTGATAAACAACTCGCCGGGCCGGCCGTCGGGATAGAGCCCGACGGTGATGTAGCCCTCGTGGCCCGAAATGCTGAATTTGTGCGTGATCGACTGCCGCGTGTCGGGCAGGCGTTCGCGGCGCGGAGCGGCCAGCAGCTTTTCGGCCGTTTTGTCCGCGTTTTTCTTCGTCGATAGCGGCTGCGCCTCCTTCGAGCCGTCGCGATAGATGGCCAAGGCCTTCAAGCCGAGCCGCCAACCTTCCATGTAAGCGTCGGCTACGTCGTCCGGCGTGCTCTCGCGCGGCATGTTCACGGTCTTCGAGATTGCGCCGGAAATAAACGGTTGCGCGGCGGCCATCATTCGAATGTGCGCCCGCCATGAAATCGACCGCTTGCCGTTGCGCGGCGGAAAGGCGCAGTCGAATACGGGCAAGTGCTCTGGCTTCAACTCGGCCGCGCCCTCGATGGTATCGTGCTTGTCGATGTGGGCGACGATCATCTCGATCTGCTCGTCGTCGTAGCCGAGGGTTCGCAGCGCCAGCGGCGCCTCCTGGTTGACCATCTTGAGCATTCCGCCGCCGGCCAACTGCTTGTATTTAACCAGAGCGATGTCGGGCTCGATTCCCGTCGTGTCGCAATCCATCATAAAGCTGATCGTGCCTGTGGGGGCCAGAACGGTCATTTGGGCGTTGCGGAATCCGTGGCGTTTGCCCTGGGCGACGACCTTGTCCCAAAGATCGCGAGCGGCCTGTTGCAGATATTTCGGGCAGTTTTGGATCTGATCGACTCGCTCCCAGTGCATCTCCATGACGCGAAGCATGGGCTCGCGATTCTTGTCGTACTCGTCGAACGGCCCGACGGCGGCGGCCAACTCGGCGCTCGTGCAGCAAGCGGCGCCCTGCAAAAGGGCGGTAATCGCGCCGCAAAGCCCCCGTGCTTCGTCCGAGTCGTAGGGCAGGCCGGCCGTCATCACCAGACTGCCGAGGTTCGAATAGCCCAAGCCCAAAGGGCGGAAACGGTGGCTGTTTTCGGCGATGCGACGGGTCGGATAGCTCGCGTGATCGACGAGAATCTCCTGCGCAATCAACACCACGCGGCACGCCGCCTGAAATCGTTCGCAATCGAAGGCGCCATCGTCTCGGCGGAACTTCATCAGATTGATGCTGGCCAAATTGCAGGCCGAATCGTCGACAAACATGTATTCCGAACAGGGGTTGCTCGCGTTGATCCGGCCCGAATTGGGACACGTATGCCAGCGGTTGATCGTCGTGTCGTACTGCACGCCGGGATCGCCGCAACACCAGGTGGATTGCGCCATCTTGGTGAACATTTCGCGCGCCGGGTAGGTCGGTCCGGGCTTAGCCGGATTGGTGACCCAGTGGGTGGTCCACGGCTGGTCGCCCTCGACGGCGCGCATGAACTCGTCGCTCAGGCGGACCGAAAGATTGGCGTTCTGGAAATGAACCGTGTCGTAGGCCTCTTGCGGATCGTAGCCCTCTTCGACCAATGCGCGAACCTTCTTCTCCTCGCGATTTTTGCACTCGATGAACTCCAACACGTCCGGGTGCCAGTCTTTCAGCGACTGCATCTTGGCGGCGCGGCGGGTTTTGCCGCCGCTCTTGACTACCGCGGCGATCTGGTCGTAGACCCGCATAAACGACAGCGGCCCCGACGGCCGACCGCCGCCGGAAAGTTTTTCGCGGTGCGAACGCAGCGTGGACAAATCGGTGCCCGTACCCGACCCGAATTTGAAAAGCATGGCCTCGCTGCGGGCCAGCTCCATGATGTCTTCCATGTTGTCGTGTACGCTCTGGATGAAGCACGCCGACGCCTGCGGATATTCGTAGGGGTTCTCGGGCTGGCGGGCTTCGCCCGTGGCCTGGTCCCAATGCCAGTTGCACATCGCCCCTTTGATGCCGTATTGATGGTACAGGCCGACGTTGAACCAGACGGGCGAATTGAACGAAGCATGTTGGTGCAGGCAAAGCCAGCACAATTCGCGGTAGAATCGCTCGCCGTCGGCCGGCTCGGCGAAATAGCCGTCGGCCTGGCCCCAGTCGGCGATGGTGCGGCAGACGCGGTGGATAAGCTGGCGGACGCCTTTTTCGCGTTCGCCGGTGCCCACCTCGCCGTAAAAATACTTGTTGGCCACGACGTTCGTGGCCAACTGGCTCCAAGAGGTCGGAATTTCGCAATCCTGCTGCTCGAACAACACCTCGCCGTTTTCGCCCTTGATCGCGGCGGTGCGAAGGTCCCATTCGACGGTGGCGAACGGGTCGACGCCGTCGGCCGGGCAGAACACGGCTGGCACCGAAAGTCCGGTCGCCGGACCTTTTACGGCTTTTTGATTCGGGCGTTCGGCCGTCATAACCGAAATGCCGAGAGCTTCGCGTTCGAGCTTATCCATAGCTGAAGTCCTTATTCCGTTAGGCTTGGATTAGAGATTTCGGGTATCCTTCCCTCTATATATTGTATCTCACGGATGAGCGACCACAACATACAGTCGAGATGGTCCAAGTTTAATGATTTCCAAGCATCGGTCAATCATGCTCTTAAAAGTTTTTGTAAGGATTGAATTAGCATGGGTTTGCGCCGCGTTGCCATCGATAGGGGGTGATTGCAACCCCTTCGATGCGAATTTGCGCAACAACCTTGTTTTTCAGTAGTTTTGGGGTTTTTCGGGAATTGCGGGCCGCAACCGATCGATGTATCATCATCGCGAAGGAAAAATTCCACCGTGCCGTGGACAGATTTGCCGGCGGCGGACCTGCGGAAAACAACCTATAAGGAGAAGACTCTCGTGAAAGGCAACGAAAAACTGATCAAAACGTTGGACGCCCTTTTGGC
>CAYMQL010000480.1:0-2906 GCA_964392255.1 uncultured Planctomycetaceae bacterium
AGGAGTTTGTGTCCATAACAGATGTTTACAGCAGTGGTGCAAGCACGCACCCTACTACTACTGATGACGCTGACGCTTTGCCTTGAAGCAACCAATTCGAGCGCAGCGGCGCATCGGGGCGAGCGATGCAATTTGCGCCGCAACGCCCCTCCACAGAGTGGAATTTGCGATAATCCGCCTCAATTTGCGCCAAGGATTTGCCCTGCCGCCCCCATCCCGGTTAGGATGACGCTATGGCGGACTTGAAAGCTATCGGACCGATAGCCTTCAACGTCGCGGCCCCGCAGCAACAGCAATGCGCCTCGTCAGGGAGTTGCACGATGCAAAATGCGATCACGACACGCGCCGTCCTTTGCTTGGCAATCTTGCTGGCGACATTCGGCCACGCCCGGGCGCTGACCATCAATCCAATTTTCAGCGGCACTTGGACCGGCACGCAACAGGCGGTTATCAATACGGCCATCGACGCCTGGGAAAACGTCATTGCCGACAGCGCCAGCTTTAGCATCACGTTCGACTTCACGCACGCCGGCGACGACTATCTCGCCTCGTGGAACGTCGCGTATTCCTATCCGATCGGAACGGACGCCTATCCGTGGACCTCCGGCGTCCTTCATACGATCCACTTCAATCTCGACGAGCCCGGCTTGTGGTGGGGAACCGGCACAGTGCCCACGAACAACTGGGACGCCTTGAGTGTGACCCTTCACGAGCTGGGCCACGCAATGGGTTTCGCCGACGACGTCTATTACGATCCGTCGTCGAACGACAAATGGACGTCGCACATTGTCGGCAACACCTTCGATCCCGGCGGATTGAACATCACGCTTGCATCGAGCGAGAACATTACGCATCTGCTCGATTCCGGCGCCACGGCGGGCGATCTGATGGTCCCGGCCTTGCTGAACGGCACTCGTCGCGGCATCAGCCCGACCGATCTCGACATGCTCTACGCGGCCTACGACTACGCGGTTCCTCTTTATTGGACCGGCGCGGGCAGCGGCAGTTGGATCGTCGGCGGCGCCAACTGGCGCGTCCACAGCGGCGAAACCGAAGGTTACGTCGCCGGATCGAATGTCACCTTCGACGACTCGGCCGCCGGCACGCTTAGCGTCAACATCGCCGCGAACGTCGCCCCGTGCAGCGTCCTGTTCAACAATTCCACGAAGAACTACACGCTGACCGGCACAAAGGGCATCGTCGGCGCCACCGGTCTGCGAAAACAAGGCGATGCCAAGGTGACCATCGTCACGACGAACAGCTACACCGGCCTCACAACGGTCGAGGCCGGCACGCTCCAACTCAACGGCACAGGGGCCCGCAACCCGGTCCTCAACCTGGGCGGCGCCGACATCCAAGGCGGCAAAATCGTATTCGATTACAACGGCGTCAGCAGCCCCGCGACCACGATCAAAAACCTGTTGACGACAAGCTACCATGCCGGCAGCGCAACCCACTTCGACACCGGCAAGTTCAAAAGCACGACCGCCGACGCCGATTACGGCCTGGGCTGGATCGACAACACCGCAGCCAAACAAGTGACCGTTGCCTATACCCTCTACGGCGACGCCACGCTCAGCGGCTCGGTCGATATTTCCGACCTGTCCGTCTTGGGCCAGAACTGGAACGGGACCGGCAAAGTCTGGGCCCAAGGCGACTTCAATTACGACGCGGCGGTCGACATTTCCGATCTGGCGGTTTTGGGCCAGCATTGGAACCAGAACATGGCCGGCTACGACGGCGCGTTTGTGGTTCCCGAGCCCGGAACGTCGGCCATGCTGATCGCCGGATTGCTGAGCCTCGCGGCATACGCTTGGCGCAAGCGAAACGGATCGCCGTTGACGGTGGGCGGAAAAGCGGATTAGTACTACAGCGATAATTCGCAATCTAAAAGAAATTCACCACGGAGTCGCGGAGGTCGCAGAGACAGACCAAAGGTGGAATACATGGGATTGGTATTCCTCTCGTTTGGAAGATCATCATTCGCACTTCGACGCCAACGGATCGGTGGTTGCCGCAACTCAATTGCGGCACATGGTTTTCATCTCTGTGTCCTCCGTGTCTTCGTGGTGAACTTTGCGCTGTAGCATTAGAGGTCGTGCCGCGTTTCGCGCCGCGTGCGAAAGAACAGCCCGCCGCCCGCTTTCGTCGCCTGCAAAGCGTCGTCCGCGTCGGCGTGAATCTCGAACACCCGGTCGAGATTCGTGATGCGAAACACCTCGCGGATCTCGGGCGCAATGCTGCACAGCTTGAGCGAAATCCCAAATTCCTTGCACTTCTTGTTCAGCCGGACCAGCATCCCCAGCGCCGACGACGACATGAACGCCACGCGGCCGAAGTGCAGCAGCACGTGTTTCTCTTCGGTCTTATTCAACAGCTCGACGATTTCCCGATAGCACTGGTCGATGGCCGCAGCATCGACAAACTGCACCGCATCGATCGAGATGACGCGTATCTCGCCTTTCAGTTCGCTCTTGATCAACGCCATGGCATTCTTGCTTTCATCGGGATCGGGGCAGGCGTCCGCCGAAACGTGTAGCATAGCAACGGCCGGAATGCGAAAAAAGGGGGCCGTGCATGCCCCCGCCCTTCGCCGGCATGTAAACGGTTGCCATTCGATCCACATAAAATGAATGCGGCGCTCCGTTCCAAGCGGTTCATGGCGCGGTTCATGGCCGGGACTTTCGGGGCGGTTGCCCGCAGAATACAATAATGGCATAGATCCAACGCGGCCGGGAGCCTTTGCAATGCGATACGCGATTGGCGTTTTGTGCGTCGTTGTGCTGCTCATTCAGGGCGGGTGCGGCCCGAAATTGTCCGAATCGGACCTGGGCACGGTGGTTTTCGAGGTGCCCAAGGTCGCCGGGGCGGAGCAGCCCTATCCCATGCCCCAACTCGATCCGCCC
>CAYMQL010000481.1:0-2906 GCA_964392255.1 uncultured Planctomycetaceae bacterium
TTCAACTACCAATCCGTCTCCCATCTTCGCGCCGAGGCCCGCGAAAAGCTCGCCGCCGTATGCCCCATCGACCTCGCCCAAGCCGCCCGCATCAGCGGCATCACCCCCGCCGACCTCGCCGTGCTGATGATCCATCTGGAACGACGCGGGCCTTGTCGAGCGTAACCGCGAAAGCAGTCGGGGCAACATCGCTATCGCGGCGAATACGCCCGGGCAATCGCCGCCGCCCGGCTATGCGCCAATGAACACGACGGCTGAAAGCCGCCGCTCTGTTGACGGCGAAACTCGGCCGGCGAAAGCCCCGTAATTCTCTTGAACACCCGGCTCAGATACTCGCGACTTGGAAAACCCGTTCGCGTTGCAATATCATCGATCGCTACGTCCGTATGCGCCAACATGTGAGACGCCTCGCGGACCCGCACCTTCACAATAAATCTACTGAGGGTCTCGCCCTGGCTCTCTTTGAACAGCCGCGTCAACGTCGCAACGCCCAGATCGGCCATCCGCGCCAATCGGGCAACGGGCAGCGGACTGGCGTAATGCCTCTCGATGTGCTGAATCGTTTGCAGCACGACGGCCGGAATGCGCGATTGCCAAGGAATCTCCGGCCGATGCATCATGGCGTGCAACAACGCCATGCTGCCGTGAAAAATGCGTTCTCGGTCCGCCGCCTCATCGGCCTTCATAAATACCCGCACAAGCTCATCGAACAGGCTGCGCTCGGTTTCCGACAGCCTCAGCCGAACCGGAAGAGGCGTTTCGGGCATCATACAACGCGAGACGTTGAACGAAAGCCACATCGCCGCCGCCGTTGATTTTCCCACAAAGCGAGAGGCCGCACTGGCCGGAATCAGCCCGACGTGTTCTCCGTCCAGTTCGACTTCGCGGTCGCCGACGATCGCGCGCATGCCGCAACCGCCGCAAAAAAACAAACGCCAGAACGCGCCGGCCGAGTGGCGGACCTCAAGCCGGCCATGCCACTGCAAACACGCGTTTTCGTACAGAATCACGCCCGCATGGCCCGGCGGCATCCCCCAAGGACAAAATCGCACAACGCCCCTGGCAAACGGGACGATGCACGTATCAGAATCCGTCGAACAGAATGTGGCAGCAGACACAGCAACGACGCAAAACGACAAGCCCCGACAAATACCCAAGACCCGCATTCATTATTCACAGCCGCCGTCAGCGGTCAAATATTTTTGCAGGATCATCAGCGGTCATAATGCACAAATATTGGGTCGTTTTACGCCGCCCTCTCGCACAACTACAGCCGTTTTCGTCGTGCCGCACCACATTCTCCAAGATACATCCGCCATGCGGCCGCCGCCATCGCCTGCTAATCTGGAACTGTACGGTTTTTGTCCACGGCAAAGGGGACAGTCCCATTTTCGCTGAAACGAAAATTGGGACAGTCCCCCGAATCCTGAGGCAGCGACGCCGCAAGCCTCGGCTAAGAACGACTATCGAATTAGACATAAATAATGCGCAAACTGACATATACAAGCCTTCTGTTTCCGGGGATAAAGAATCAAACGCCGCGTCTCGGCGGTCGAGCAACCCAAAGATCGGGCCCTATTCGCAACCGGACAAGCACAATTCCCGATCGGTCGCGTACGCCTTTGCTCGGCAATGAACCCATCGACAATTCAACCACGTCATTCAGGAGTGTAACCCATGTTCCGTAAAATGCAGCGTGCTCTAAAGTCGCTTTCGCATCCGCGCACAGCGCGACGATCGTCCGCCCGGTTGGCAAACTCTTTCAAGCCGGCTTTCGAGCCGCTTGAACAGCGGATGCTCTTGTCGGTAATCAAAGAATGGAACTTCGAAAGCGAGACTCTTGATGATTATTCCAAATCCGAGATATTAGCAGATTTTGATGAAGCATTTTGGGAAAGCTCGGGGTTGCCCATTATGACATACCATGATGGCGGGTGCACCATTGTTGCCCAAAGTCTAAATGGCAATTCCAACAACTTGGCAATGAGAATTCTGCAAGAGGCCAATAAATATACGCCTGATTCTGGATTTGCTCTAACGGTCGATCTGTCAGGCTACCTGGAAGATGCGTTTGGTGCAGGCGTGACGGACGCAGATGAACTATACACGTCTTATAATTTCCAATTCAGCGAGGGCTCCGGCACGTCCTCCACCGGAGATTTCTGCTCGACGTTGGGAGGCAAGATGGGCGGCTTTTATGCATTGCCCCGAATTGATTCCCTTGAATATCCTGAAGACGATCAGGGTTTTGTCGCCACAACCATGTTCAGTGACGGCGGAAGAATAAACTCGTACCATTACGACAGAACGCATCCAGACGACCCGGAAGACGAGATTGACAATCATTGGACAAATTACGAATACAATTACACTCCTATCTACTTGAACAACGGTCAATGGTACAACCTTACCCAAAGGCTGGTGATGAACACCTTCACCAACGGCGTGGCCAATGCCGACGGGATCAAGGAAACCTGGATCGACGGAAGGCTTGTCTATCAAGAAACCGGCTTGAAATTGATGGTCCAGCAATACGAGGATCCAGGAGACCCGGGCTCGGAGGCCATGAAGATCGACGCCTTGGGCATTGCCAATTTCTACGGCGGAAGTGAATCTACGTGGGCCCCGCCCAGGGACTGCTATGTGTACGTCGATAATATAACGGTGTGGTTGCCGGACAGCGGAACCGATCCCACGCTGGGCACGAATAACCCACACGATCCCAACGTCGTTTTGACAACCCCCGCAACGATTGAAAGGAGCACTGATCCCGCACTGCTCGGCTATCGAACCGTCGTCGCTGACTATACCAAGACGAACACAGGCTCTCCCATTACCTTTAGCACTACCACCTATTCTTACTGCCAGGACGAAACGTATCTGATCGACGCCGGCGCCGGCAATAA
>CAYMQL010000482.1:0-2901 GCA_964392255.1 uncultured Planctomycetaceae bacterium
AATCCGCTACGGACTCCCAACGGGGGTTGACTACCAGTGGGTTTACCGATAAGAATATGGGATTCGCGGCCTGCGGCTATTTGCACGCCGGCGGTTGCGACAACGTAAACCCATACCACAAAACACCTTTTGCTTCGCGACGGCAATGCCGTCGGCAGACGGCGATTATTGAGAGAGGTTGCTCGGATGGCACATAAAAAAGGTCAAGGCTCCAGTCGTAACGGTCGCGACAGCAACCCCCAACGTCGTGGCGTCAAGCGTTTCGGCGGCCAGCAGGTTCGGGCCGGCAACATTCTGGTCCGACAGGTCGGCACCAAATATCATGCCGGCCGCGGCGTCGGACAAGGCTCGGACTATACTCTCTACGCCCTGATCGACGGCGTCGTGCAATTCGATCGCGGCGGCCGACGGATTCACGTGGTCGAAGCGGTGTAGAAACCCTGCCGCTCGGCTAGCTAGGTTATGCTCCAGCATAACTTTTCGATCAACAACTCCTGCATCATAGCCGGAGGCTAACAGCCTCCGGTTCACACGTTGTTCCAACATCTTATAGACCGGGGGCTGTTAGCCACCGTCTATGCACATTTTTGAACTGTTTTTTTGGAATCCTCCCCGTGACCGCCTCCATTCTCGACGGCAAGGCCCTTTCCGAACAACTGCGCGGCGAAATCGCTCAAGAGACCGCCGCGTTCATCGCCAAAACCGGCGTGACGCCCTGTCTGGCCGCCGTGCTGGTCGGCGAGAACGCCGCCAGCCAGGTTTACGTGCGGAACAAGCAAAAGGCCTGCGAGAAGGCCGGCATCGGCAGCCAACTGCACCGCCCGCCCGCCGAAACAACCACCGAGGAGCTTTTGGCCCTGATCGACCGGCTCAACCGAGACCCTGCGGTCCACGGCATTTTGATCCAGTTGCCGCTGCCGAAGCAGATCGACGAAACCCGGGTGCTCGAGGCGGTCGATCCGCTGAAGGACGTCGACGCTTTTCATCCTGAAAACGTCGGCCGCATCGTGCAGGGCCGTCCGCGTTTTCTGCCGTGTACGCCCCACGGCGTGCAGCAATTGCTTCTGCGCAACAACGTCCCCATCGCTGGGGCGAACGTCGTGGTGGTCGGCCGTAGCGACATCGTCGGCAAGCCGATGGCCGTGATGCTCATGCAACGCGGCCAGGGCGGCGACGCCACCGTGACCGTCTGCCACAGCCGGACCCGCGACCTGCCGGCGGTGACTCGTTCGGCCGATATTCTGATTGTGGCCATCGGCCGCGCAAAGTTTCTAACGGCCGACATGGTCAAGCCCGGCGCGGTCGTCGTCGACGTGGGCATCAATCGGACGGAACAGGGCTTGGTGGGCGACGTCGATTTCGAGGGCGTCAAAGAGGTGGCCGGCCGGATTACTCCGGTTCCCGGCGGCGTCGGCCCGCTGACAATCACCATGTTGCTCGCCAACACGCTCACGGCCGCCCGCTTGCAGCAAGGGTAAGGGCCCGCTCTGCGGACCATCGCACGGCTTATCAAACCGTTGGCTGGCGGGAATGGCGTTCGACCATTTCGCCTGCGCGCGGCATTTGCTCCACCCAGTTGACGCCGGAACATAAGGGCGTTTATGATATCAAGTTACGGCCAATATTTTGAGACTGAAAGGATGCGCCGAAACACATGCCGCCGGTGGTGATCGATCTGCGCAGCGCCGAGGACTGGCGCGATGTGGTGCATCGCGCGGTGCAAACTCTCGTCGAGGGCGGTTTGGTGGCGTTTCCAACCGAAACGGTCTACGGCGTGGCCGCCAGCGCGCTCCGCTCGGACGCCGTCGCGCGGCTGTTGGCCCTGAAAGAACGCACGGCGGCCAAACCGCTCCCGCTGGCCATCAAAAGCGCCGACGAAGCGCCCGACTATGCGCCGGACATGTGCCATTTGGCAAAGCGGCTGGCCCGGCGCTGCTGGCCGGGCCCGGTGACGCTGGTGGTCGACGGTTCGCATCCTGAAAGCCTCGTGCGGCAGTTGCCTCCGCTGGTTCAGCGCGCCGTGTCGCCCGAGCCGACGATCGGCCTGCGCGTGCCCGGCCATCCGTTGATTCTCGACGTGCTGCGGATGTTGGCGGGCCCCATCGCGCTTTCCAGCGCCAACCGGGCGGGAATGCCCGAGGCCCTCGACGCCCAACAGGTGCTCCAAAGCGTCGGCGACCGGCTCGACATGGTGTTTGACGACGGGCCGTGCCGCTTCGGCCAGCCGTCTTCGGTGGTTCGCGTGCGCCAAGGACGCTGCGAAATCCTTCGCGCCGGCGTTGTGCCCGAGCGAACCCTGCGCCGGCTGTCCAGTTTGTTGGTGCTGTTTGTATGCACGGGCAATACGTGTCGCAGCCCGATGGCCGAAATCCTTTGCCGGCAGATGCTCGCCGAACGGCTCGGCTGCAAAATCGACGAGCTGGAAGATCGGGGCGCGTTGGTCATGTCGGCGGGCATATCGGCGATGCTCGGCGGGCGCGCCGCGGCCGAAGCCGTGCAAGCCGCGGCCGAAAAAGGGCTCGATCTTAGCACGCACGAAACCCAACCGCTCACCGAACCGTTGGTCCGCCATGCCGACGCGATTTTCACGATGACCCGATCGCACCGCGCCGCCGTTTTGGCTCAATGGCCCGACGCCGCCGAACGAACGCAACTGCTTTCGGTCGAGGGCGCGGAGATTTCCGATCCGATCGGCTCGCCGGTCGAGCAGTATCGCCGTTGCGCGGCTGAAATTCAGGCGGAATTGGAACGCCGTTTGAACGAACTGCCGTTGCCTGATCAATCGAAGTGACGCGATCTGAATCATATTACATCTCCCTAACCCCTAGCCCCCCACCCCAAAACCCGAGCTCCCTATCAATCGAAATGCCATAGGAAACCACCAAAGCGGCGTTAACATCC
>CAYMQL010000483.1:0-2015 GCA_964392255.1 uncultured Planctomycetaceae bacterium
CGTCAGCGCGGGCAGCTTCGGGTGTTTTTGCGTCGCACCCTTTTGGCGTGCGGCGGACTTGCCGTTGCGGCCCTCGCGGCGATTCTGTTCCTGCGCGAAGGGCTTTCGCGGCTGGTTTTCGGCACTGGAGCGCAATCCGACTTGATCGCCTGGACCGGGCTATGTCTGATGGCGGTGGTGGCCAACAGTTTCTTCGTCGAGTTGTTCACCGCGCTGCGCAACATCCGGTTGGTCTCCGCGATTCAACTGATCAACAGCGTGGCGTTCGCCGCGCTGGGCGTCGGACTGCTTTTGGGCTGGCGATGCACGGCCGAAAGCGTGGTGCTGGCCTACGGCGGCTCGTGTCTTGTGGCGGCGGCGTGGGCGGGCTTGCGGCTGCCTCGCGTGTGGCGAGCCTCGCCGTTGCCCGCCGCACCTGTTTCCGAGGCCGAATTATGGCGGCGCGTCGCTCCCTATGCCGCATGGCTTCTGCTAGGCAGCGCACTGACCAATCTGTTCGGCGTGGTCGATCGCTACATGATCGTCCATTTTCTCGGCGTGCCGCCCGACCAGGCTCTGGACGCGGTCGGAAACTACCATAGCACCCGCGTCGTCCCGCTGCTGCTGGTTTCGATCGCTACGATGCTCGCCACGATGATCCTGCCGCATCTGAGCCATGATTGGGAGGCGGGCCGGCGCGAACAGGCCGCGGCCCGGCTGCTGCTGTTTCTCAAATTGTTCGGTTTTGCGATGTCGGCGGTCGCGGCGTTGGTTTTGGCAGCCGCCCCTCTGTTGTTTATCGTCGCCTTTCGCGGCAAGTTTTCCGCAGGCGCGGAACTGCTCCCTTGGACGCTCGTCTATTGCATTTGGTTCAGCCTCGCGGCCATTGCGCAAAACTATCTGCTTTGCGCCGAGCGGGCCGGGCTGGCCAGCGCGGCGCTGGCCGGCGGATTGGCGTTGAACGTTTTGCTCAATCTTGTGCTGTTGCCCCGGCTCGGCCTGGAGGGTGCGGTGCTATCGACCGCCGCGGCGAACGCCCTGTCGCTGGCCGCGACCTGCTGGTTCAACCACCGGCTGGGTTTGCGTCTTGACGCCGGCGCCCGATTGATTTTGGCGCTGCCTTTGTTGGCGTGCCTGGGATTGTGGTTTTTTGTGCCGGCGCTTTTGGTCATCGCGGTCGCCGCCGCCTGGGGCGAGTGGTTGTGGTCGGTCGAGGAAAAGCGGCAAATCGCCGAAAAGGTCAAACAGTATGCCGCGCGGGTCGGCCTGGATCGGGCGATTGCCCGCATCGCCCGACGCTCCGCCGGCCGGTAGAATGGTTTGGTTGATAAGTGAATCAGAAAGCAAATGACGTTTAGCAGCCGGCGGCACGCCGGCCAGAATGACTCAAATTGAGTTTATCGCCGACGTTCCGTCGGCGGCTAAACACGGAATTGATCTTCGCGAATCGCCGTGAGCAGCGCCCATCGCCCGATCTTTGAACAATGCGCCCTAGCCAGCGGCTTGCTGAGCCGGGAAGAGATCGATCATGCGCGGGCGGGCATACGCTGGTCCGAGGGCGATCGGCCCGACCGCGACGCCCCGCCAAGCGATCGGCAGCTTGCCGACCGGCTGGTTGAGTTGGGAATGCTCAATGCCTGGCAAGCCAAGCAGTTGCTCGACGGCCGCGTGAAATTCAACCTGGGCCCTTACGTAATGATCGATTCGCTGGGCAAAGGGGGCATGGGCCAGGTGTTCAAGGCGCAGCACGAGCAGACCGGCCACATCGTCGCAGTGAAAGTTTTGCCGCGCGACAAATCGACGCCCGAGGCCGTGGCCAACTTCGCCCGCGAAATCCATGCCCTTGCAAGCCTCGATCATCCGCGGCTAGTCAGCGCTTTGGACGACGGCGAAGACGGGAACGTTCATTATCTGGTGACGGAGTATGTGCCCGGCATGGACCTGCGAAAACTGGTCCGCCGGCGCGGACCGCTGGAGATGTCGGCCGCCGCCTCGATTATCTCGCAAGCGGCCGAAGGACTGGAGTATGCTCACAG
>CAYMQL010000483.1:2025-2897 GCA_964392255.1 uncultured Planctomycetaceae bacterium
AGCCAAAGCATCATCCATCGAGACGTGAAGCCCGCCAATGTGCTGGTTTCACCGTCGGGCGAGGCCAAACTCTCCGACCTGGGGCTGTTCGGCACGCTGGCCGACCATCCGGAGGCCGATCCCTGCCGCGGCAAACTCGCCGGCACGGCCGATTACCTATCGCCCGATCAAATCCGCGATCCCTGGAAACCCTCGCCGGCTTGGGACATCTATTCCTTGGGTTGCACGCTTTATTATGCGGTGACGGGCAAGGTTCCGTTTCCGGGCGGCACGACGCGCGACAAGACCCGGGCCCACTGCGAGCTGCGTCCGTTGGACCCGCGGCGGCTGAATCCCGCGTTGCGGGCCGACTTCGTCGAAGTCATCGCCGACATGATGGCAAAAGACCCGTCGCAGCGCATCGCGTCGGCCGGCGAGGTGATTCAGCGTTTGTCACCGTTTATGCCCGGCCGCATGGCGAGTTCGCCGGCGGCGTTTGCGGGCGCGCCGCCGCTGGTCGCTCCGCCCGTGGCGCAGGGGCCGGCAAGCGTTTTGGCCCGCGGGGCCGACTCTCGTAGCGACGTGGTCGAAACCGTCGACACGGCCTCGGATGCCGAAACGGACGAATCGCAATCGCTGGAAGTGGCGATTGAAGGCCGCGTGATGGGATTTTTGTGGCCGCTGACGGTTTTTGTGCTCGCGCCGCTGGCCTTGATTGGGACCGCTTTTCTTCTGTGGCAAATTCTAAAGGCCGTGCTTTAACCCAAGTTACTGAGTTACATGGGTCGACTCGTTGATAACAAAGGACTTACGCTCATTTTTTGGCCAATGTTTCCACTACTGCACTTTCTGAAAAAACGGCCGTAGGCCGTTGTGGCGAAAAAATCGTTCTA
>CAYMQL010000484.1:0-2410 GCA_964392255.1 uncultured Planctomycetaceae bacterium
CGGGCCGCCTGTTCGGTCAGCACGCGGTCGACCAGCGGCTGATCGATTTCGTGCCAGTCGCGGATGCGCTCTTGGACCGAACGATGGCCGACTTCAACGCGCGGATATTGCAAAAAACCAGTGGGATTGCCCATCCCGTATCTCCTTCTCGTCGCCGCACAATAACCGGGAGCTAACAGCTCCCGGAAAGTGGTCGGCGGCTAAACGCTGCAATACGCCGCGTGGACGCGGCGGCTAAACGCTAATCCCTAATCCCTCGCCCCTAATCCCTCCCCGTGAAACACTTCTTCGGTGGCCGCCATTTGCTCGGCCTGCACGGCTTCCTGCTCGCGCAACCGCTCGAGCGCCTTGCGGTAGTCGATCGGCATGATTTTCACGAACTTGCCCGACATCTCCGACCAGTTGTCCAGAATGCGTCGGGCCTGGGCGCTGCCGGTCCATTGCAGGTGGCGGCGGAGCAGGTCGCAAAGCACCTTCTGGTCCTCTTCCTGGTAGAGCGATTCGAGATCGACCATGTCGAGGTTGCAGAGCGTGTCGAACAACTGGTGCTCGTCGAGCACATAGGCGATGCCGCCGCTCATGCCCGCGGCAAAGTTCCGGCCCGTCTGGCCGATCACTACAACGGTGCCGCCGGTCATGTATTCGCAGCCGTGGTCGCCGACGCCCTCGACGACCGCGACGGCGCCGCTGTTGCGGACGGCAAAGCGTTCGCCGGCCCGGCCGTTGATAAACACCTCGCCGGCCGTGGCGCCGTAGAGCAGCGTATTGCCGACGATCACATTTTCCTTGGGGTCGAAGGACGACTGGGGCGGAGTTTGAACAACGATGCGCCCGCCCGAAAGCCCCTTGCCCAGATAATCGTTGGCGTCGCCGACGAGTTTCAGCGTGACGCCGGGCGCCAGGAACGCGCCGAAGCTCTGTCCGGCCGAGCCGGTCAACGCGACTTCGATCGTGTCGTCGGGCAGCCCCTGGCCGCCCCATCGCTTCACGATTTTGTTGCTCAGGATCGTACCCACGGCGCGGTGGACGTTGCGGATCGGCATGGCCAGCCGCATGGGCTGCTTCGTCTCGATGCTCTGGCCCACCTCCTTCAAGATTTGCCAATCGAGGTGATCGCCGAGCATGTCGCTCTGCGGCCGCACGCAACGCAGCGCACAGCCGTTCGATCGGTTGGGCGCGGCAAAAATAGCCGAGAAATCGAGCCCCTTCGCTTTCCAATGGTCGACGGCCTTGCGGCAGCTCAGCCGCTCGACTTGTCCAATCATGTCGTCGAACGTGCGGAATCCGAGTTCGGCCATGATCTCGCGCGCTTCCTCGGCCACAAACGTGAGGAACCGCATCAAAAACTCCGGCTTGCCGCCGAATCGCCGGCGCAGCTCGGGGTCTTGGGTGGCGATGCCCACCGGGCAGGTGCCCAAGTGGCACTTGCGCATCAGCAGACAGCCCAGCGAAACCAGGGCCGAGGTGCCGAATCCGAACCGCTCGGCGCCGAGCAAGGCACCAATGACTACGTCGCGGCCGGTCTTCATCTGGCCGTCGGCCTGAACGATGACGCGGTCGCGCAGTCCGTTGAGCACCAGGGTTTGCTGCGTTTCGGCCAGGCCAAGTTCCCAGGGCGCGCCGGCGTGCTTGATTGAGCTTAGCGGGCTGGCCCCGGTGCCGCCGTCGTGGCCGCTGATGAGCACTTCGTCGGCATGGCCCTTGGCCACGCCCGCGGCCACCGTGCCCACGCCCACCTCGGAAACCAGCTTGACCGAGACCAGCACGCCCGGATTGGCGCACTTCAGGTCGTAGATCAACTGGGCGAGGTCCTCGATCGAGTAGATGTCGTGATGCGGCGGCGGCGAAATCAGCGAAACGCCGGGCGTCGAATGGCGCAGCCGGGCGATCTCGTCGGTCACCTTATGGGCCGGCAACTGTCCGCCCTCGCCGGGCTTCGCGCCCTGGGCCATCTTGATCTGCAAAATCTTGGCATTGGCCAGATATTCGATCGTCACGCCGAACCGGGCGCTGGCCACCTGCTTGATGCCGCAGTTCTGCGAATCGCCGTTGGGCATCGGCCGGTAGCGGCGAGGGTCCTCGCCGCCCTCGCCGGTGTTCGCGTTGGCCCCCAGCCGATTCATGGCCACGGCCAGCGTTTCGTGCGTCTCCTTGCTGATCGAGCCGTGCGACATCGCGCCGGTATAGAACCGCTTGACGATCTCGCTGGCCGGTTCGACCTCATTGAGCGGCACGGGCTGGCCGTCGGTGAACTCGAACAATCCGCGAAGCGTCATCAGGTCGCGGCTCTGATGGTTGATCGCCGCCGCATACTCGGCATACAACTTGCGGTCGTCGTGCATGACCGCGTGTTGCAGCTTGACGATCGTTTCCGGGTTCCAAAGATGCTTTTCGCCGTCGGTGCGAAAAT
>CAYMQL010000484.1:2420-2882 GCA_964392255.1 uncultured Planctomycetaceae bacterium
GCTGCGGCTCGAAACCCTCGCGATGGCGTCGGATCGCCTCTTGGGCAATCACGTCGAGGCCGCAACCGCCGATCCGCGACGGCGTGCCGGTGAAATATTTATCGATCACCGTCCGGTTCAACCCTACGGCCTCGAATTGCTGCGCGGCGTGGTAGCTGCGCAGCGTCGAGATGCCCATTTTCGAGATCGTTTTCAGGATGCCCTTCTTCACCGCCGTGATGTACTGGTCGGTCAACTGGTCGACGGCCGCCTCGGGCGGAAAGGCGCCGTCGGCGTGAAGTTTCTGGATGGCTTCGAACGCGAGATACGGATTGACGGCGTTCGCCCCGTAGCCGCAGAGCAGGCAGAAGTGCATCACCTCGCGCGGCTCGCCGCTTTCGACCACGATGCCGGTTTGGCTCCGCAGCCGGCGGCGCAACAGCCCGTGGTGCAGCGCTGCCGTGGCCAACAAACAGGGAATGG
>CAYMQL010000485.1:0-2876 GCA_964392255.1 uncultured Planctomycetaceae bacterium
ATCTGAACCGGGCCGGCCAGGCCGATCTGGAGATTCGGATTCTCCAGGACAAGGCCGAGCGGCGCGGACGCGAGGCCGCGTCGTCCTAGCGGGCTTTTTTCAGCGCCGCGCGGCAAGAAATGAATCTGAAAGCAGACCGCTAAAAAGGCTGACCGCTGAAAGCTGTCCGCTTCTTACGCTGCCTCGGAGGTTCCCTGCGACTCGGCCCAACCGCGTTTGTATTGCAGGGCGTCGAGCAATTCGGCAAGGCTGAGCTTGCGATTTTCGAGTTCCAGCGGGATTTCCATGCCGGGATCGCACACCAAATCGACGGTGCCGTCCTCGCCGATCAAGGGATCGAACTCGCGGAGCAGTCCGTCTTGAACGGCTTGTCGGACCAGATGGCCGCGGGTGGCCGAAACCTCGTGCGAGCGTTCGCCCAGGCAATCGGCTGCCCGCTTGGCCAGCGCCGGCAGGTATTCGCTGGGCACCTCGATCAACTTGGGAACGTAGACCTTGATCTGCATGATTCCTGGCTCCTGGAGAATGGCGAGCGCGTCCTGCGATTGGCGTCGAAGTGCAAGGACGTACTCTGCGTGCGTTCTACGGCCGCGAATAGCCCCCTGAAAGTGCGGGGGCTGCGTTCCTGCCTGTGCATCCACGGCGCGCGGATACGCACTTATTATCCCTATCGGCAGCCGGGAGATGCCGATTGCACGGTTTTTGCCGGATTACGCCACATTCAGCCGGACGGCTATTTTTTGGCCATCGCGGCGCTGAGGATCGCGGCGGTGCTTTCTCGCATGATCCGCGGATCGACCGGCCGGCCTTCGACCAGCGCCTTGCGCACGTCCTTGCCCGAGATGAACACGGGCTTTTCGTCCGGGTGGTTTTCCATCAGGTCGACGCGGCCGAGCGACTGATAGAAGGCGGCGAATCCGACCCGCAGGGGGCGGATTTTCAGGTCGCCGGCCAGATGGTCGAAGATGTCCTGGGCGTCGAAATCGCCCCAGATCGGCGAGCCGTCGTGATAGGGGGCGTCGGCATGTTTGCGTCCAATGACGATGTCGGTGAAGCCAAAGTTTTGGCGATAGATGGCGTGCATGACCGCCTCTTTCGGACCGCCGTAGAACATTTTGATGTCCAGCCCGAGCAGAATCACACGGTCGGGAACCGACTCGCCTCGCGGACCCCAGAGGGCCGGGTCGCTGTCGCCGTCGCCGAGTACGCGGTTCTGAATCAGCGTTTCGTAGGTGTGCATCCGGACGTCGGCGTCGACGTCGTCGCCCTTGGTTTCGCCAATGAGCGGATTAAGGCAGGCCCCGGCGTTGTGCCCCGCGCGGAGCAGCGTCTCGAGTCCGTAGACCAGGGCATATTCATGGGCGCGGTGCAGAGGGTTGCGGGTTTGGAACGCGACGACGCGCTGCCAGCCCTTCTCGGCCAGAAGCCGCCGGACCTCGCGCGGCGCAAGCACAAACTTGCCGAATCGCGGGTCTTTCGGCTGGGGCAGCACTTGGATCGCGCCGCCCAGCAGATGCGTCTTGTCGGCGTCCGCCGTAAGCACCATATCGCCGCCGGGATGATCGGTCCGCTCGGTCAAATACACGCTTTGCAGATACTTTTTCTTGTCCCACGGATAGACGTCGGTAATGTCGAGTACGCCGACGATCGCGCCCGCGGCGTTGACCAGCGCCGCCTGTTGTCCGGGCCGAAGCCGCTTGGCCGTCGCCTCGTCGACCGGCAGCGCCAGCGGAATGGTCCAGGCATAAAGCTTGCCGTTATGCTCGATCACCGATTCGTCGAGCACGCGGTCATACGCGGCCGAATCCATCGGCCCGGTCAAGGGGCTCAGTCCGCCGTCGCCCAACCGATAGACGGTCGAAAGATCGGCGTCGGAGACGGGCACTTGGGGCAGTTTTGCGGCGTGGGCGAGAAAATCGGCGGCGGCTTCAGCCGGCACGGTTCGGTTTACGGGTTCTGTCAATCCGCCATGCGGGGGCACGAGCGAGCTCATCAATGATTCCTTATGGGTAAGCGAAAAAATGAAAACGGCGCTATCGATGCGGCCAACGCGGCGAGGTGAACGCAACAGGCTTCGATCCTTCCGCAGTCCGCGTTTCTCCTTCAAATATGGTACATCTGCCCATGCGATTCTTTGGCCCGATCGAGCAGATCGGACAGCGTAACGCCGTCCAGGGCGTTGCGCTCGGCGGCGGCCGCCCGTTTCCAGGCTTCGAGAAGAACGCGGACCGCGGCCGAATCGGGCAACGCGGCGCCGACGGGGCCTTGTTCTTCGGGCAAGCCGTCGATCGCTTCCATGACCTGGCCGAGCGAGATTTCGCGGGGCGGTTTTGCAAGCCGATATCCGCCGGCGGCCCCGCGGACGCTGCCGACCAGGCCCGCTCCCTTCAGTTGCAGCAGAATCTGCACCAAAAATCGCGGCGGCACCCCATGGCGCTCCGCGATGTCGCGAATTCGGACCGGCCCGCCCTTCTTGTACTGGGCGGCCAGTTCAAGCATGGCGATGCAGGCGTATTCGGTTTTCGCGGAGATTCTCACAATAAGCCCTGTATCCGACGGCCAAAGGGAGAATTGTACGAAAGTTAGTGAACAATGTCCAGTATGCCCGCTTGCCCGCGGCGCGGCCCGGCTTGTTCGGCAGACTTAACCGGCTAGAATGCAGCGGATGGAGAATCCGACAAACGACCGACCGATCGAACCGGAAATTATTCAAGCCGAGTTGGTCGAAGTTGCGCCCGGCGCGCCGTGGGAGTGGCAGGAGGTTCGGCCTGTGCGGCCGCGCCGCCGCTGGCGGTTGCCCATCCTGCTTTTTGTCGCTACCTGTCTGAGTACGCTGTTTGTGGGCATGTTGGGGGCCGGCGGCTGGCCCGACGCGC
>CAYMQL010000486.1:0-2875 GCA_964392255.1 uncultured Planctomycetaceae bacterium
GACCACGAGGATGCGCTTCGCCGTTTCATCATGGACGATGAGCTAGAGGTGCTGGTTGTCGATCCGGCATACCTGTGTCTGCCGGGAGCCGACGCCGGAAATCTTTTTGTCCAAGGCGACCTGTTGCGCGGGATGAGCAAGGTCTGCGCCGACACAGGTTGCACGATGATCTTGGCCCATCATACACGAAAAACAAAGGTCGACCCCTTCGCGCCGCCGGAACTGGAAGACATAGCTTGGGCCGGTTTCCAAGAGTTCGCGCGCCAGTGGTTGCTTGTCGGCCGACGTGAGGCATACGAGCCGGGCACGGGCGAGCATCGGTTGTGGCTATCGGTCGGTGGGTCGGCAGGGCATACCGCGCTTTGGGCCCTGGATATTTCTGAGGGCACGCGGGCGACCGAGGGCGGCCGGTTCTGGAATGTCAACGTCATGCACGCCGACGAAGCCCGCGATGCGGTCGAAGAACGCAAAGAGGCACAGAAGACGGCCAAGGCCGACAACGCCTTGGAACGCGACAAGAGAACGATATGCAACACGATGGCGAAGTTTCCAGAGGGCGAGACAAAGAGCATCATCCGGGATTGCAGCGGATTGAATAGCAAGCGGTTTGGTCCAGCCTTCAATAGCCTCGTTGACGCCGGGAGCATTGTCGTCTGTGAAATCACCAAACCCAATCGAAAGTTACCTTACGACGGTTTCAAGTTGACTGAGGATACCACCCATGAGTAGAACAGTCGGGACAGTCGGGACAGACCTATCGGGACAGACAGTCCGACAGATGACCACCACCTATCGGGACAGCAGCCCTATAAGGGCTGTCCCGAGTCCGATAGGTGGTCTGTCCGATACCAAATGCAACCAGTCGAAAAAATTGTCCCGAGAGGTAAGGGACAAATCCGTCCGTCGGCGCGCCCTCCGCAAGGCCGAACGGCAGACCGAGCCTTGGCCGCCCCTGGAGTTCTGTTTGCCGAACCTCGACACGCTCGAAGAGCTAAGCCGCGGCGGGCCAGTGGTCCAAAAAAGTCTGCAATTCGACCTTCCCGACGATAGCCGAGCCGGGCGGGTGTCGCGGCTTTTAGGCGAATGTGGACTAGAACCGACCCTTATGCAGCAAGGACTTAGGTAACATTCCGATGGAAAGCGCAGTGAATAACACACCTCCCGGCGCGCAGCCGGGCAACACCAACGCCTTGCGGACTGGCCGCCGATCTTCGCGGCCGGGCACGGTGTTGGCCAGACTGGGGCCGAAGTACAGCCAGCCGTATCAAGACGTTTGCCGGCTGCGCCGTGGGGTCGAATCTCTACTGAGGGGGAAACATGGGGCGCTGAGTCTATTGCAGGCAGCACGCCTCCAGAGCCTTTGCCGGCTCGAATTGAACTGCCGAATAGCGGAGCTAACGATACGCGACCGCCCCGATATGCCCACGGAGTCGCTGCGATCATTCCGGGAGAGCATCGGGCGCTGGACCCGGGAACGGGACAACGCGCTCGAGGCTCTTGTAGGCGGCGTCTTGGCCAGCAGCGTGCCCGGCGTAGCAGCCCTCTACGCCGCGCCCGTGGCCTCTGATGGCATTCTGGCGGAGAAAGACACACCTGCCATGCCGGACGCATCCGGCGAAGCCCAATGAATCGGAGAAGCATAATGGACCCAACAACATTTTCTCGATTGGTCAGTAGCCCGGCTGAGTTTCGCAAGGTGCTTCTGATCGACACGGATCATGGGCCGCGACCGCTGGCAGAAGTTGTAGACCCGTGGCAGCAGCTTGACTTCCAGGCACTGGATTCTGGCTGGCGCAGAGTTGCCGGGCTGCCGGTCACGGCTGGTTGTCAGAGGGCTTACCTCGAGCGCGGTCGCGGTCATAGCAAGACGGCCGACCTGGCGGTCGATACGACGTGGGGACTGTTTGCGGCACGCCGGCAACTCTTAGGCGTCGCGGGGGCGGGCGACCAAGATCAAGCACGACTGCTACGGGATGCCGTGTCGCGGTTAGTTGCGCTCAATTCATGGTTGGGCGAGTTTATCGAAGTCCAGAAAGATCGGGTTATTAATCCACATACTGGCAGCGAGTTGCGGATTCTGACCAGTGACGCGGCCACGTCCTACGGATTGACCCCGGACTTTATCGTTTGTGACGAAATAGTCCACTGGGGGTCGGAAGGCTTTTGGGATGCTCTTTTTTCGTCGGCGGCGAAACGGTCACACTGTTTGCTCGTAATCATAAGTAACGCTGGCATGGGCATGGGACAGACATGGCAGTGGCGGGTGAGAGAGGCGGCACGTCAAGACCCCGGGTGGTATTTTCATCGGCTAGATGGCCCCTCTGCCTCATGGATCACACTAAAGCTACTTGCCGAGCAAGAGAGGATGTTGCCGCGGCAGGTATATCGGCGTTTGTGGCTGAATGAATGGACAACGGCGACGGGCGACGCGATAGACGCGGCCGATCTTGATGCGGCGGTGACACAATCCGGCCCGATGCTGACCGCGCACCCCGATTACGTGTTTGCCGGCGGCTTGGACCTATCGGTCCGTCGGGACTTCTCCGCCTTTGTTGTGCTGGCTGCGAAACCTGGCACGGGTCGCGTGCGTTTGGCTTGGGCGGAATCGTGGCGGCCGGTCGGCGGAACGTCGATCGACTTGGAGGCGGTGCGGCAGTCGATTCTGCGGGCACGTCGGCGGTTCGGGCTGCGGTCGGTCTTTTGCGATATGTGGCAGGCCGAGCATCTAAAGCAACTGTTAACGGCCGATGACGTGCATCTCTTGCCGGTCAATCTTGGGCCGGCGGGACAAAAGGAAATGGCCACCGCACTGCTCAGGGGTTTCCGGGATCGGCTTCTGGACTTGTACCCGTGTCCGCAATTGATGGCGGACCTA
>CAYMQL010000487.1:0-2875 GCA_964392255.1 uncultured Planctomycetaceae bacterium
AAAGACCCCACCAAGGTCGATCGCAGCGCCGCCTACATGGCCCGGCACGTGGCGAAAAACATCGTCGCCGCCGGACTGGCCGAACGTTGCGAGGTGCAACTGGCCTACGCCATCGGCGTCTCCGAGCCGGTCAGCGTGCTGGTCGACACCGAAGGCACGGGCAAAATCGACGACCTGCGCCTATGCGAAATCGTGCGGAAAGTGTTTCCGCTGACTCCGACGGGCATCATCGAGTATCTCGACCTCCGCCGGCCCATTTATCGCAAGACGGCCTCGGGCGGACACTTCGGCCGCAACGATCCCGACTTCACTTGGGAAAAAACCGACCGCGCCGCCGAGTTGGCCGCCGCCGCCAAGTAGTCTGCCAGAGCGAACGCACCACGGAGACGCCGAGGGCACAGAGGAAGACAATTCTTGGAGCGCAGTCATGAGCGGTGAACGGTCGATTGGCTGGCGCGGCCGTCCTTTGGAAGCTCTGGCGGCGGGCTCGGCGCGCGGCGTCGCTGCGGCTATGCTCGGTTTGCTCTTTGCCGCCGGGGCGACGATCGTTTCGCGACGGCTTGCAGGGGCGTTGCAAACACCGCTGGCGCCTGCGATGTTGCTCGCGGCCGGCGTCATGGCGTCGGCTGCCGCGGCCGGCGTTCGCCTGGGTTGGCCGCTTTCGGAAGCGGCCAATTCCGACAGGCGTCACGATCGCGCCGTGATGCTGCTGACCTCGCTGGCCGTGGTCGGTCTGGCGGCCGGCCTGTGTTTGCCCGGCACGCCCGCGGCCGGCATCTGGTCGCTGTGCGTGCTGCTGATTGGAGAAGAAAGCTGGGCGTGGATGCGGTATGTGCGGCAGACGTCGTTGCCGCCGATTGCCCGCTTTCCGTCCCCCGTCCCGCGCCACTTGCTCCCCGCCGCGATTGACGCCGAAACGGCAATTCCGCGCGAAGACGTCACCCAACAGCTAACGCGAACGCGCGCAGCCGACGGCGTCGAAGAGCTTTCGGGCTGGCTGCGTTTGTGTTTTGCGTCGGGGCAGCGAACCGGCAGCATCCACGTTGCGTTTTGCCCGCCGTTTGCGACGGCGCCCGAGTTGGAGGTCGAACAGCTCGATGGCCCCGAGGCCCGAATCAAGCCCGTGCAACTGCTCAGCTACGGGGCCCGACTCGATCTGAAATTGGCCGCGACGGCGGACGAGGCGTCCAGCGTGTTGCTGCAATTTTCAGCGCGAGCGCCCGCCGCCGTTTAAACAAAACGCCGACGGGAAAAGTTGACAGGATTCGTTTCCCGGGTCAAAAGCGCGAATGTCGCAAGAAACAACGGGATTCTGCGGGCGAAGATCGGTCCGCAAAGACGACGCGGTTAGCGTATCTTGCCACTTCCGAGGAATCGAAGGCAGTCGTCTCGACTTCTACGGGCATCAGAACCGAAACTAAGCGTAGGCTCCGCCCGCGCGCCCGATGCGTGCGGATCGTCAGAAAAGCACCATAGGTTTTTTGTCTACTCCCCCGCTTGCAGGGTGGATTGGCGGAAAGTCGTTGCACTGGTATGATACAAGGCAAGAGCAGAGTGGCGGCGCGTCAGGCGACGTTGCGATCGTGGCCTGTCGAGGCCGCTTGTTCGCAAGGTCTGGTCGAGGAAGCTCAAGCGGCGTTTGCCGCCAGACCGCGAAAGCGCGCGAAGGCCGTTGTGCAAGGACTGCGTTACCATCCCACCCCTCGGAATCAACTGCCGATGTACGTACTCGAGACCCGGGGCTTAAAGAAGGACTACGGGGCCGAGGGCGAGGTTTGCGTTCATGCCCTGCGCGGCGTCGACTTGCAGGTTCGCAAGGGCGAACTGTTGGCGATCATGGGCCCGTCCGGCTCGGGCAAGAGCACCCTGCTGCATATTCTCGGCGGGGTCGAAACGCCCAGCAGCGGCCAAGTGCTGCTCGAGGGCGTCGATCTGGCCACGATGAACGACGACCAGCGCACCATCATCCGCCGCGAGCGGATGGGCTTCATTTTCCAGTCGTTCAATTTGCTGCCGGCCTTCACAGCCGAGGAAAACGTCTCGCTGCCGCTCGAATTGGGCGGCACGCCGTCGTCCGAGGCCCGTCGCCGCGCCGCCGACATGCTCAAGCTTGTGAACATGGGCCATCGACGCGATCACGTGCCCAGCGCGATGTCGGGCGGCGAACAGCAGCGTGTGGCCATCGCCCGGGCGCTGGTCATGCGGCCGGCCTTGCTGCTGGCCGACGAGCCGACCGGCAATCTCGACAGCGCCAACGGCCGTCAGGTGACCGCGCTGTTGCGTCGGCTGGCCTCGCAGGAAGAGCAGACGATTGTCATGGTCACCCACGACGCAAACGTGGCGGCCCAGGCCGATCGGTTAGTGCGTCTGCGCGACGGTTTGGAAGAAACCGACGCCGACCGCGAAGAAATTTCACGCCGCACCGGTCCCGTTCGCTCGTGTTTGTTCAAGGGAACGGTTTAACCGGCGTGCTGGCATGTTGTGTTGTCATGTATCGATAGCCGGGAGCTAACAGCTCCCGGGAACCGACTGCGCATCCATGCACCTTCCGGGAGCTGTTAGCTCCCGGCTATTGCGATACGTGCTTTCCGAGGGTCAATCAACGACGAATTGGATGCCGCCATGATTCTTTGGAAGTTTACGTTCCGCGAGATCAAGAGCCGGCCCGGGCGCGCGACGCTGACCCTGCTGAGCATCGTCATCGGCGTGGCGGCCGTCGTGGCCGTGACCGTGAGCACCGCCACGACCGATCAAACTTGCCGCGATATGTATGCGAGCGTGGCGGGCAAGGCGGCTTTCGAGATCGTCAAAGAAGGCGACGGCTATTTTCACGAGGGGCTGGCCGACCAGATCGAGACGCTGCTGCTGCGCATCG
>CAYMQL010000488.1:0-1002 GCA_964392255.1 uncultured Planctomycetaceae bacterium
GGTGTTGGGTGCCTTCGGCCAGTTGGCGGATGAACTGGGGCAACTGCTCGGGCGCGAGCGACTGGCCGCCGGTCATCGCGGCCAGGCTTTCCATCGTGGGCACGTCGGCCGCGGCGTTGTCCAGTTCGAGGTCCTGCTGAAAAACGAGGAACCGCGCCCGGGCGCTGCCCAAGGGTTGGCCGTTTTGCGTGGCCGAGACCTCGACGGCATAATCGCCGGGCGACTGCGCGTCGCGAACGGCGCCGGCCATCTGCTCGCCCTGACGCATCAGCGGCAGCGGACGTCGGGCGCCGTCGGGCAAAACAATCTCGGCCTTCAGCATCGCGTCGGCCACCGGATCGCCCGACGGCATGTTGGCGCCCGCGGTGAACTCGATCTGCTGCCCCGGCGCGAAGCGTCGCTGCGCAAGGCGGACCCAAACGCCGCCCTCCTGCATCTGATCTTTGCGGGCCAACCACAAAACGATCTGTCGCCAGAAACGCTTGAAGGCCGCCTCGTAACCGCGCATCCACCATCGCCAGGTGGAATCGCCGGCCATGGCGATCACTCGGCCGTTGCCGTAATTCTGGGCGACCAGCAGCGGCTTATCCCCTCCGGCGTCGGCCAGCACAATGGCCCCGGCCGCAAGGTCGCGAAACTTGTTCGCGCCTTCCAGCGGCGGCAGCTTTGCCCACAGCGCTTCGTTCTGCGGCCGATTGGGGGCCAAGGTCGTGACAAAGTGCATCAACCCCAGCGGCGTCGGCTGCATCGCAAGCGGGCCCGGCCAGTGCAACTCGGCGCGGATCGGTTCGTCGGGCTGCTGGCGTTCGAGCCGATCCATGCCGATCGGCAGCACTTGGGCCAAGGGCGTTTCGGCGTATCCGCCCGGCCCGAAGCTCTGAAATCCGCCGAGCATCAGCAGGCCCGCCCCGCGGTTGACGCATTGCGCCAAATCGGCCAGTTCGCCGCCCTGAAACGCCGCCGCGTCGACGTCGCCCAGGATGAACACATCGTACTTGCCAG
>CAYMQL010000488.1:1012-2873 GCA_964392255.1 uncultured Planctomycetaceae bacterium
TTTTGGGATCGCGGGGATCGATCCGCACGTAATCCACCTTGATGTCGGGCGAGGAATCCAACGCGCGGCGAATGAACTTTTCTTCAACCCGCAAAACGCCCTCGACGTACAGCACGTTCAAACCGCCTTTGAGCACGTGGACGAACGTGCTCAGCCGGTTGTTGGTCGTCGCCAGTTCGCCCGGCTGCGCGACGGCCTCGAGCGTCAGCCGATACTCGCCGGGCGTTTGCGGCACGTAGCTTAGACGGATGGGCAGCGTCTGACCGTCGGCCGTTGCCTTGAGCGTTTGTCGGGCGACGACCTCCATCTTGCCCTGCGCATTTTCAAAAAGCACTTGGACGGGAATGTCGACGTTCACATAGCCGTCGATGCGCACTTGCCCAACGACGCCCAACTCGTTCTTGACGAACACCTGCGGGGCGACGACAAGGTCTTTGACCGCCGCGTCGCGGGCGTCGCCCAGTCCGCGCGACTGGCCCAACGGAAAGGTGAACAGCGAGACCCCAAGGTGTTTCAGCCGTGCGGCGGCGGTTTGCGGCGGCAGATCGCGCGGGGCGTAGGCCCGCTGCGCCCCGTCGCTCAGCAGAACGACGCCCAAGAGCCGTTTGCCGGCCTCGCGCCGCAACACGTCGTCAATCGCCGTCCCCAGGGCGGTCTGTTGGCCGTTGGGCTGGTCGGGCAGCTCGATTTTGCCGCGATCGGCGGCAATTTCGTGAAGCTCGGCGTCGAAGCCGTATGCTCGGAGTTCGAAATCGCGTTGCAGTCGGTTGAGCGCGGGCGCGGCGTCGGTCAAAGCGGTACGCATCGCGTTCCAGCGGGTTTTGTCGCCTACCGCGTCGGGCACCGTCATGCTCCGCGACTGATCGGCCAGCACCACGAGCGTGGCCGGCTGTTTTTTCGTCTGCGTATAGACCAGCGTCGGCCGAAGCATGGCCAGAATGACCAGCGCGATCGCGCCCAAACGCAGCGAGGCCAACATCGCCCGGCGAGTTCGTCCCAGCTTGGCGCCGCTCGGCCCGAACCACAAAAGCGCTAATAGCGCCAGCGCAACGACGGCTGCCAACAGGTAGCTGTCGAAAACAGGATAGAGCGAAAGGCGGAACATGGAAAACGATGAAGGATGAATGCTGAATGATGAACTGAAAACTGGAAACTGAGAACTCCTACACCTTGTAAAACCGGTTCGCGGCCAACATTTCCGCCCCCACGGCCAGCGCCACGAGCAGAATCAGCGGCGGGAACAAGTCGCGGCCCACGCGGCCGAGGCTCACGTCGCGGTCGATCTGCTGCCGGGTCTGGGCAAGTCGATATTTCGTCGGGCCGAACATTTCGGCTAACTCCGCGTCGGTCGTCCGATCGAGCCGCGTCTGGTCCGGGGCATAATTGACGCTAAAACCCAGATCGACGCCGCGGCTGCCGCCCGATTGCACCCGATAGTTGCCGACCTGATCGGTCGATGTGATCGCAAGTTCGCGGCGGCCGACATCGACGGAAACGGGAAAACTCAGGCCGCTGGGCGTCGCAAGCATCAGGCTGCGCCGCCGGCCGACCTCGTCCAACGGCAATACGGCCGTCTGTCCGGCCAGATAATTCAACGACTGCTCGCCGCCGCCGACCAGATAGGTCGCCATCCGGTCGGCCAAGATCATAAACGGCCACGCCTCGCCGACCGGCAGAAGATTCCACGGATTTTGGTTCGGCCGATCGGAAACCGGCGTCGTCATCGTCAACGCGCGGCCGCGTCCGACGGGCCGCTCCAAAATCGCCGGATTTCCGTCGCTGTACGATGCAATTAAGCTCGCCGATGGAAAAGGGGACAGTCCCCATTTGTGCGCAGCACCCTTCGGGCCGTTCCGGCAAA
>CAYMQL010000489.1:0-2859 GCA_964392255.1 uncultured Planctomycetaceae bacterium
GGGTTCCCTTCGCCTACGCAACGTCTCTGCGCGACCTGCGCGCCGCCGCAGCAACGGCCGGCGGCCCGCGTCCGTTGCAAGTCGGCCTGCTTTGCGCCGCGATGGCGTTGTTGGCCGCCGACGTCTTATTGGGAATGACGAAGCGCGAATGACGAATCCATTACGGTTCACTGCCCACTGTCCACTGTCCACTGACCACTGACCACTGTCCACTGCCCACTGACCACTGTCCACTGACCGCGATGCAAACCTGGAACGTCGAACTCGCCTTGCCCTGGCCCCCGTGGCTTACGCTGCTGTTGGTCGCGTGCGCCGCGGCTTTCGTCGCGGCGGTCTACCGGCGCGAAGCCCGCGGTTTCAGTCCCTATGCGGCGGCGCTGGCCGCGTTGCGGCTCATCGCATTTGCGATCCTGCTGCTTATGCTCGGTCAGGCGACGCTCGTACGAACGCGGACCGAACCGCCGGCGGCGGCCGTGCTGATCGACGACTCGGCAAGCATGACCGCCGTCGACGACTATTCCGATCCGGAGCGCAAAGCCATTTCGGCCCGGCTCCGTCCCGCAGGCGTCGATCCCTCCGACCTAAGCCGATGGAATCTCGCCCGGGCGCTACTTCTTGAAAACGACGCTTCGCTCCTCCGCGGCATCGCCAAGCATCACAAGCTCCACATATTTTTCCTTGACAACGCACAACCCGGCCGACAATGCAACCTCGCCGACCTGCCGGCCGAATTGCACACCGCCGCGCCGCGAGGCGAGTACAGCCGGCTGGGCGCCGGCGTCCGCGAGCTGCTCGACGATCTGCGCGGAGCCGCTCCGGCCGCGATGATCCTGCTGACCGACGGCGTGAACACCGACGGCCCAACGCTGGCCGACGGCGCCGGCGAGGCGCGAAGGCGCGGCGTGCCTTTGTTTTTCATCGGCCTAGGCAGTCCGAAGCCGCCCCGCACGCTCGAACTCTCAAATCTCCTGGCCGACGACGCGGCGTTCCTCGGCGATGTTCTGACGTTCGACTGCACGCTTTCGGCCAACGGTCTTCAAAATCAACCGATAACCGTCGTCCTTCGCGAGAAAGACAAGCCTGCGGTGCTAGCCCAATCCACTGCAACCATCGCGGCCGGCGGCCGCCCGCAGCCGATTCAGCTTCATTGGCGTCCCGCACAGGCGGGCCAATACGATTTCGTCCTTGAGGCCCGCTCGTCGCAAGAAAAACCGCCGCCGGCGAGCAATCAACTCGCGCACAGTGTTCAGGTCCGCAAAGAGAAAATCCGCATCCTTCTGGTCGCAAACGCCCCGACCTTCGAGTTCCGCTATCTGGCCAACATGCTCCGGCGCGATCCGACCATCGAGTTGCATACGCTGCTGCAACAGGCCGACCCGAACCATGCCGAGCAAGACGCCTCGGCCCTTCGGGCGTTCCCCGCAAGCCGCGACGAACTGTTCGCCTACGACGCGGTGATATTCGGCGACGTCGATCCCGCACTGCTCAGTCCCGCGTCGCTCCGGAATCTCGCCGACTTCGTCGACCAACCGGCCCAAGGCGGCGAATTGGTGCTAATTGCAGGGCCGAATTTCATGCCGGCCGCCTATGCCCAAACGCCGCTAGCCCGCCTGCTGCCGTTTGCCGCCGGGGGCGAGCGTTTGCCCGATCCGAAAACGCTTCGCGAGGGCTTCGTCGTGCAACCGACCGACGCGGGACTGGCCAATCCGGCCATGCAGTTGAGCGACGTGCCCTCTGAAAACCATCGCATCTGGCAAAGCCTCGCCCCGCTCTACTGGCTCTTGGAACTGCCCGAGCTGAAGCCCGGCGTCCGCGTTTTGGCCGAACATCCGACGCTTCCGGCCGCCGACGGCCGCCGTCTGCCGGTTATTTGTCTGCAATACGTCGGCGCCGGCAAGGTTCTCTTCCACGCGACCGACGAGACATGGCGATGGCGCTACCGCACGGGCGACGCCTATTTCGCCCGCTACTGGCTGCAAACGATCCGCAGCCTGTGCCGCGCAAAACTCGCCGAGGCCGAACGGCCCGTCGCGCTCGCCACCGATCGCCGTCACTACGATCCGAATGAGCCGGTGCAAATTCAATTGCGATTTGTCGACGAGCGATTGGCCCCGCCCGAGGACGACGGCGCCGCGGTCGTCGTCGAACATTCCGGCGGCAAATCGCATCGCGTCGTCCTGCGCCGCACAAGCACCCGACGCGGCCTCTTCGAGGCATCGTTCCTTCCCTCCATCCCGGGCGACTACCGCGTCCGTCTCGTTGCTCCCACGTTGAAAGACGCGCCCGCGGCGATCGATTTCACCGTAACCCGGCCGGCAGCCGAGTTCGCACGGCTCCCGATGGACGCCTCGGCGATGCGCCGCGCCGTCGAGTTGACCGGCGGAGGCTTTTTCACTTTCGCCGAGGCCGATCGTCTGCCCGCCGCGATTCCGCCCGGCCGCCCCGTCCCCGTCGAGTCGCTGCCGCCCGTGCCGCTCTGGAATCGCTGGCCTGTCCTGACGCTGCTCTTGTCCGTTCTCTGCGCCGAATGGATACTCCGAAAGCGACGCGGCATGGTGTAAAATGGTCCCCATGACGCATCCCCTCGAAAAAAAGCTGGCCGCCCTGCGCCGCGACGTGCGTCAAAGGGCGGCACTCTACGGACTGTGCTTGGCGGCGATAGTGCTGCTCGGCGCGCTGTTCGTTTGGGGATTGCTCGATTATCTGGTGCATTTCCAAGACCGCGGTCTGCGGATCCTCGCCTCGCTCTCGGTGTTTGGCCTCTGGGGATGGGCTCTCTACCGCCGGGTTCTCACGGCGTTATGGACGCCTTTGCGCAACGTCGACCTGGCCCGACGCATCCAGAAACGATTTCCTCAA
>CAYMQL010000490.1:0-2852 GCA_964392255.1 uncultured Planctomycetaceae bacterium
GCCGCGCTGCGGCGCGTCCACCTGCCCGGCTATCAAACCGCCGTCAAGGCCGGGGTGGGCACGATCATGGTCTCGTTCAGCAGTTGGAACGGCACGCCCATGCACGCCCACAAGTATCTGCTGACTGACGTACTCAAGGGCGAACTGGGATTCCAAGGCTTTTTGATCTCCGACTGGGCCGCAATCGACCTGATGGGCGAGGATTATAAAAGGGACATCGAAATCTCGATCAATGCCGGACTCGATATGATTATGATCCCGTTCGCCCCGGGCGAAAAGAACAACTACGTCGAGTTTATCACCAAGCTCAAAGAACTGGCGGCCGAGGGCCGCGTGCCGCAGTCGCGGATCGACGACGCCGTGCGCCGCATCCTACGAATCAAGTGCAAGCTGGGCCTTTTCGAGCGGCCGATGGCCGATCCGTCGCTGATGAAGTTTTTGGGCTGCCCGGGGCATCGCGAGATTGCTCGCGAGTGCGTCCGGCAGTCGCTGGTTTTGCTGAAAAATGAGAAACAAACCCTGCCGCTCTCGAAAAACATCAAGCGGCTTGTGGTCGTCGGCCCCGCCGCCAACGACATCGCCATGCAGTGCGGCGGATGGAGCATCGGCTGGCAAGGAATGGAAGAACATCAGATCGAGGGCGGCACAACCATCCTGGCCGCCATTCGCAAGGCCGTCGGCCCGGACGCCGAGGTGGTCTACTCGGCGGATGCGTCGAACCTCGAAGCCGCCGACGCCGTCGTCGCGGTGTTCGGCGAGAAACCCTATGCCGAATGGGAAGGCGACCGCAAGGACCTGAGCTTGCCGGCCGAAGACGTCGCGCTGGTCGAACGCGCGAAGGCCTCCGGTGCGCCGGTCGTTAGCATTTTACTTTCCGGACGGCCGCTTTTATTGGGCAAGACGCTGGAGGCCAGCGACGCCTTTGTGGCCGCGTGGCTGCCCGGCACTGAAGGACAAGGCGTGGCCGATGTGCTGCTGGGCGACTACAATCCGACCGGCAAGCTGCCGATCACATGGCCGAAGAGCATGGATCAAATTCCGCCGCGCGGCCGGCACGCATCGACCGAGCCGCCGCAGTTTCCCTATGGTTTCGGCTTGAGTTATTAACGGCAGAGTTCAGTTCAGTAGGCCGCGTGCTCGCACACACCTTGATTTGCCTGGGCAGTCAATAATCCTCATGTCGCCAAGCGGTCTTGAGCGTGAAACGTTGGAAGAGAAGATCGCCCGAGTATTGCGGGACGACGTGGCGGTGGTTCCATACGATTCGGGTTGGCCCGACGCTTTTCGACGCGAAAAAGAGCATCTGCTGGCGTGCCTGCCTTCGGAACTGATCGGCCGGATCGAGCATTTTGGGAGCACCGCCGTGCCGGGCCTGGCGGCCAAGCCGATCATCGACATGCTGGTCGAAGTGGCGAGTCTGGAAGCCGCCCGGCGGCGAATCGCACCGCTGCTCGAGTCGCAAGGCTACGACTATTTCTGGCGGCCGAGCTTCGGCGACGACGTGCCGCCGTTCTACGCATGGTTCATCAAGCGGGACGCCGACGGTCGCCGAACGCACCATATTCACATGGTCGAAAGCGATTTCGAACTTTGGGACCGCTTGCTATTCCGCGACTATTTGATCGCGCATCCGGCCGTTGCAGCCGAATACCAAGTTCTTAAGCAGCGGCTCTCTGCCGCACACCCGCACGATCGGATTGCTTACACGGAAGGCAAGACCGCGCTAATCGCGCAGGTGATGCAGCAGGCGAAACGGGGCGGCGATGCTCTTACGCCTCCCGCGCCTGCTCGTCCATGACTTGAACGAGTCTTGCGGCCAATTCGGGAGCAAGCCGGCCGCACCAACTCCGATCGATCAAGCCGACGTCCAACAGGTCCATCAGATGGACCTTGTCTTTCAAACGATACGAAGTCAGCTTCATTCGCACCAGCGCGTCTAGGGTCGGAACGGGGAAATCGGGCCCGGCTTCCGACTCCTCGGTTTTGGGCGCAGGCAACGGATAGTCCGAACGGACCTTTTCTCCCGCGAACAGCACATGAACGGCGCTGCGGACCGACCCCTGGGGTCCGTCGAGAAACACGTCGACGCCCGCGACCTCTTGATGGACAAAACCAACCGACCGAAGTGCTTCGACCACGCGGGCAAAATCCTCTCGCCGCACCAGCAGGTCGACGTCCTTGGTGTTTCGGACCGCCTCGCGATCGACCCGAGCGACCCAGGCGGCTACGGCATTTCCGCCGACGATCACGCAAGGGATTTCCGCCCGGCGCAAGGCGCCCGCCGCTCGACACGCCCGCTCGCGAACGTCCTCCACGGCACCGATCATCCTTTCCCAAGAGAACGGGCTTAGAACAACACTGGCCATCCTATCATCTCCCTCCGCAAGATCAAACTAGGCAATTACAGATATCGTGTCAAGGAACTTGCCAGAATCCGCTCCGCCGCCGACTCGCCGCCGTGGATGCAGTCGGGCAGGCCGACGCCGTGATAGGCGTTGCCGGCCAGCGCGATGCCGGGCAGCGCCGCCGCCCGGGCCTCGATCCGCGCGACCAGCTCCTTGTGGCCTACGTGATACTGCGGCATCGTGCCGGGCCAATGGGCAATGCGGCAGTAGCACGGCTCGCCGCGGATCCGCAACAGCCGCGACACTTCGTCCAGCACCAGCGGCAACAGTTCGCGGTCGTCCATTTCGGCCAGATCGGGTCGCCGCGCCCCGCCGACGAACACACGGAGCAGCTCTTTGCCCTCCGGGGCCCGGTGCGGATACTTTCGGCTGCTAAAACTCACCGCCAGAATGGGGCTTCGCTCGATCGCCGGCACGACCGCGCCCATGCCGTCCATCGGGTGCCCG
>CAYMQL010000491.1:0-2846 GCA_964392255.1 uncultured Planctomycetaceae bacterium
ATCTTAACTGTGACAAAGCACTAGGAGAAAAACCATGCAACAAGCAATTTTCCAACGGCTGGTTTTCGCTGTTCTTGTTGCGTTGCTGGCCGGGGTCTTGCCGGCCGGCTGCGGCAGACCGGCTGCGCGATCCGAGGCCCGGCAAGAGGCCCGTCTGCCTGTGGTCGGCGTCAGTCTGTGCGGGACCGACAACGCGTGGCACAAGCAAATGAAGGCGGACATTGAAGCGTCGGCCGCCCGGCATCCCGACCTGCGGATGGTCGTCGAGGACGCCGGCGGCGACGCCGCGCGGCAGCAGGCTCACTTGGCCCAATTTCTCGCCGACCGCGTCAAGGCCGTGATCGTCTGTCCCCAAGACCCTCAAATCGCTACCGCGTCCGTGGCCAAATTGATCGATGCCGGCATTCCGGTTGTCGTGCTCGATCGGTCGGTGATTGGCGACAAATACGCTTGTCTGGTCGCCGCCGATCCCGAACAAATCGGGCAGGCGGCGGGCCGATGGCTGGCCGAACGGCTTGCAGGCAAAGGAAAAATCGTCGAATTGCGAGGCCCGACCGATTCGCATTGGGACCAGCAGGTGCAAGCGGCATGGCGCGCCGCGCTGCGCGATCCCGGCTATCGGTTCGTTTTCAGCAATCCCGTCGATCTGCCCGCCATCGACGGCGCAAAACTGATGCAAGAGGCGCTTGACCAGATCGAGCAGATCGACGCCGTGCTGGCCTACGACGACGCGGCGGCCGCGGCGGCCCACAAAACCGCGAAGGCCGCAGGCCGCGAGAAGGGCACGCTTTTCGTCGGCGTCGGAGGCCTGCCCGGCGCGGGCGCCGCCTATGTGTCGCAAGGCGCTCTTAATGCCTCAATTCTGCATCCGACCGGCGGCGCCGAGGCCGTCGACGCCGCCGCGAAGCTGATTCGCGGCGAAAAGCCGCCGAAGAAGATCGTTCCGCCCGCGCGCGTCATCGCCGCGGGCCCATAGCGGAAGCCGCTACACTCGTGCTCGCGGCGTGTACTCGGTATGCAGCAGATGGTGCGACTTTTCGCCCAGCGGCCTGCCGAGAAATTCTTCGTAGAGTCGGGCCAGGTCGGGGTTTTCGTGCGACTTGCGCAGCTTTTTGCCTTCATCCTCGCGATAGATGGCCGCAATACGGGCCTCGCGAACCTGATTGGTCGTGTAACGCGGCTGGCCGCCGCCGCCGATGCATCCGCCGGGGCAGGTCATCACTTCGACAAAGTGATATTGCTTCTCGCCCGAACGAATCGCGGCGATCACGCGCTGGGCATTGCCCAAGCCGTGCGCTACGGCCACGTTGAGCGTTTGGCCTTCAAGGAACTTCCAGTCGGGCAGCGTACTCTCGATCTTCAGCGACGCTTCTTTGATGCCGTCGAGGCCCGCGATGGCTGCGACGTGCAGCCCTTTGGCGGGCAACTCGCGGCCGGTGACGATCTCGTAGGCGGTCCGCAGCGCGGCTTCCATCACGCCGCCGGTGTTGGCAAAAATATCGGCCGCACCGGTCGAAAGCCCCAACGGGGCATCCATCTCTTCATCGGGCAGACTGTCGAAGTCGATGCCCGCGGCGCGGATCATCTTGCCCAACTCGCGCGTGGTCAGCACGATGTCGACGTCGCGGGCGCCGCTGATGTCCATTTCGGGCCGCTGGCACTCGAACTTTTTGGCCGTGCAGGGCATGATCGAAACCACGACGATCTGCTCGGGCCGCTTGCTCAGCTTCGAGGCGTAATAGGTTTTGGCTACGGCTCCGAACATCTGCTGCGGCGACTTGCAGGTCGACAGGTTCGGCAGCATGTCGGGATGGAAATACTCCATGAACTTGATCCAGCCCGGCGAGCAACTGGTGAACATGGGTAGGGCGACGGGTTGCTTGTCGACCAAAGCTTTCTTTAGCCGCGTGAGCAACTCCGTGCCCTCTTCGAGAATCGTCAGGTCGGCGGCAAAGTTCGTGTCGAAAACCGCGCGGAAGCCCAGCCGTCGCAACGCGGCGACCATTTTGCCGGTGACCAACGTGCCGGGCGCATAACCGAAGCACTCGCCCAGCGCCGCACGAATGGCCGGCGCGGTTTGCACGATCACATGGTTGTCGGGCTTGTCCAGCGCGCGCCACACGTCCTCGATCTGATCTTTCTCGGTAATCGCGCCGACGGGGCACACGGCCGCACACTGCCCGCACTGGACGCAAGCCACGCTGTTGAGATCGTGGTTGAAGGCCGGACCGATGACCGTCTCGAACCCTCGGTTTTGCGGAAAAAGGGCCCCGACGTGCTGCGTTTCCAGACAGACGCTGACGCAGCGGCGGCATTTGATGCACTTGCCGCTGTCGCGGACCAGGGCGGGCGTCGAGGCGTCGATCCGCTTTCGGGTCTTTTCGCCGTCGTAGCCCACCGTGCGAATACCCAGCTCCGCGGCCAGTGCCTGCAACTCGCAGTCCTCATTGCGGTCGCAGGTCTGGCACTCGCCGTTGTGTTCCGACAGCAGCAATTCCACGACCGTGCGTCGGGCCTCGCGCACCCGGCGGGTGTTGGTCCACACCTTCATGCCCTCGGCGGCCGGCATCGAGCACGAGGCCACCAAATTGCGGGCGCCTTCCACCTCGACGACGCACACGCGGCAGGCGCCGATCGCCTTTAACCCCTCGATATAACAAAGCGTAGGAATGCGAACGCCCGCCTGCTTGGCTGCCGCAAGAATCGTCGTTCCCTCGGGCACTTCGACGGGGATGTTGTTGATCGAAAGCTTGGTCATGGGGAGTTGTCAGTTATTAGTTTTCAGTTTTCAGTTGTCGGGGATATATGGGGTGTGCGGCGGGGAGTGCCGGATTTCACTCTCTTCT
>CAYMQL010000492.1:0-2834 GCA_964392255.1 uncultured Planctomycetaceae bacterium
ATAGAACGATTTTTTCGCCACAACGGCCTACGGCCGTTTTTTCAGAAAGTGCAGATAGGCACGCTACTGATCGGCAATTGACGCAACACAATACGACGCCGCGTGGACGCGGCGGCTAAACGGAATGGTACGTTAGCTTCTTTTTTGCGTCCTTTGCGTCCTCTGGCGGTGACTTTCCTTCTTCCCTTCTACTGCGTCAATCTTGCGTCGAGCCAGTCGGCGCGGTCGAGTACGTCGGCGCGGTCGGCGTAGTCGACGATCAGTTCGAGTTGCTTTGCGCCTGTGATATCTACTGATATGGGCATGGGCGGGTCTCCGCCGCGGATGGTTGGGCTTTTGAATTTTTCACGGCCGTCGACCAGGACGCGAAACTGGACGCTGCCGCCGCCGGCGGCGGAGTCGTCGATGGCGAGGTCGGCTTGGAAACGCGTGGGAGAACTAACGGCCCTCACCCCCTGCCCCTCTCCCAAAGGGAGAGGGGAGATTGTGTAGACCAGCCGGGCGGCGCTGTGGACGCCGAGGCCTTTTAGGTAGCGACGGCCGTTGCAGCACAAGGGGCCGCCAGCTGCGTTGCGGTCGGATTGGTACGGCCACGAGAGATTGAGGAACGGCGTGTGATGGTATTCGGCGGGCTTTAGGTCGGAGAGATAAACGGCCCGGCCGCCAATGGGTTGGAGGAAGACGAGCGAGGTTCGAGGCGACGCAAGCGACTGGCCGGCGACCGTGACCTTAAGGCGGTCATCTCGTAATATCAACTGCGTGGCCAGCAACAGGCTGCCGTCGCGGAAGCCGGCCCAAACGCGGAGAGATTGCGTTTTTGCGGGCGGTTTCGGATTTAAAAGGATCGCTTTGACGCGGCTGGTTTTGACGTCGATCGGTCCGATGTCGCCGGTCCATCGGACGGTGCGGTCGGCGATGGAGAGCAGTCGGCCGGAGAGCGAGTCGCCGTTGTCGAGGAGCAAGCGGTCGGAAGAGGAATTAGGGATTGGGGATTGGGGATTGGAAGGCAACGGCCGCTCGGCGGCGGCGTCCTGCTGCCCACTGCCCACTGACCAAGGACCACTGCCCACTGTCCACTGTCCACTGTCCCCGGCCCACTGCCCACTGTCCACTGACCACTGCCCACTGTCCCCGGCCCTCACCCCCTGCCCCTCTCCCAAAGGGCGAGGGGAGAGATTGTGGAAGAAGATGGCGGCGATGGCATCGCGTTGAATTCTCGCCGGCCCAAAGACTTCCGACTCGATGGTAATGTATTGATCGTCGGCCGCGACGATTTTGCCGGCGAGTAGGCTGCCGTCGGCGAGCGCGAGCCCCCCTGCCCTGCCCTGCCCTGCGGGACAGCATCCCCAGCGGATCAGATCGGCGGCCGAGAGGACGCGATCCTTGCCGTCGGTGCGAAAGGTGAGCTGCCAATCGGCGTCGACGGAGATCAGTTCGGCGGGGAACGGTTGGCCGTCGATCGGCACGGCCGGCGGCGCATCGGCCGCGGCGGTTGATGCACCGAACGCGAGGAATGCAAAATGAAAAATGCAAAATGAAAAATGTAAAATGTTCATGGAGCTATGTGATATTGTCGTTTGATCGCCGCGTGGACGCGGCGGCTAAACGATTTTTCTCATCGCTGAAATATAGGCAGATAGTTGTTCGGCATTTGCAGGACGATGCAGGCCATGGCGGCGGCGCAGTGGTTTCCGCCGGCGGCGTCGAGCCACGCGCCGTCGTCGCGCTGGCGGCGGATTAGTTCGTCGCGTGCGGCGGGATACCATTGTTGCCAGCGCGGGCCGCCGGTCTGCCAGAAGGCTTGCGCGGCGTAGTATTGGCCGTAAAAGTAGTAGGCTTCGGGACGCGCGGCGCCTGGGGCGGGCAAAAACTGCATCAGGTAGTCGAGGCCCTTGTCGACGGCTGGGTCTTTGTAGACGCCGGCGCTGTAAAGGGCGGCGATCGCGGCGGCGGAGCGCGGGAACGCGCTCTCGCCGCCGGCGAGCATGTACATGAATCCGCCGTCGGCGTTTTGGCTTCGCTTGACATAGTCGATCGCGCGGTCGACGGTTTCGTTGGGCACAAACAGGCCGGCGTTGCGCGCGGCCCGCAGGGCCATGAGTTGGCAGACGGTCACGGAAACGTCGGCGGCTTCGACCTGGACCGGTTGATAGCGCCATCCGCCCTGTTTGTTTTGCGCGTTGACGATCAGGGCCGCGGCCTTGGCGAGTTTTTCGCGCAGTTCGGGCTTGGGCGACATGCCGTGGCACTCGGCCAGGAACATCGCGGCGAAGCCGTGGCCGTACATCGGGCCGCTGCCGGAGTCGGGGCCGGCGATCAGGCCGCTCGGTCGAGCGCAGCCGAGGAGATAATCGACGCAGCGGGCGACCTGCGGGCCGTAGGGGCCGCGGTCGGGCGTGCTGCCGCCGGCCATCATCGCCATGCCCGCCAATCCGCAGACGGCGGCGTTGCCCCGCAGCGGACCGGCGCCGAAACTGCCGTCGTCGTGCTGTTGGGTGGACAACCATTTCAGGCCGCGTTCGATGGATTGCTCGGCGGCGGGCGTGATCAGCGAGGCGGCCGACTGTTCGGAGTCGTTTTCGGCCGCGACGAGCGAGAAAGGAAACAGGGCGAAGAGCAAGCCGAAGGTTGAAAGAAGTCTGTTCCTCGGTCTGCGGGGTTCAGCCCCGCCCTCACCCCCGGCCCCTCTCCCAAAGGGCGAGGGGAGGATGAGTCGGCGGCTCTCACCCCCGGCCCCTCACCCCAAGGGCGCGGGGAGATGTTTGCAGGAGTCCGGCTTCAAACGGTGGTTATTAAATTTTATAAGAGAGGCGGCGAAAGTAGGCTTCGATTTG
>CAYMQL010000493.1:0-2833 GCA_964392255.1 uncultured Planctomycetaceae bacterium
AAAGACCCGCACCGCGCTGGTGATGGAAGGCTATACGGACGTGATCGTGGCCCACCAGCACGGCTTTACCAACGCGGTGGCGGTGTTGGGCACCGCGTTGGGCGAGTCGCACATCCGGTTGTTGAAGGCCCATGCCGATCGGATCGTGCTGGTGCTCGACGGCGACGAGGCCGGCACGCGGCGGGCAAACGAAGTGTTGGAGTTGTTCATCGCCCAGCAGGCCGACCTGCGCATTTTGATCCTGCCTGAAGATCTCGACCCGTGCGACTATCTGCAAAAGTACGGGGCCGCGGCATTTTCCGAGTTGCTGGCGACCCAGGCGGTCGACGCGCTGGATCATGCGTTCGAGGTTACAACGCGCGGGATCGACGTCGAGCACGACGTTCACGGCGTCGGCCAGGCGATCGAGCGGTTGCTGGGGATCGTGGCCCGGGCGCCGCGATTGAGCGGCGAGACCCGGGGCGACGCCCGGATTCAGGAACAAAAAATCGTGCAGCGGTTGGCCGGCAAGTTCCGCATCGACGAGCAGGAGCTGCGCCGGCGATTGACGGCGCTTCGGCGTCGATTGGCCTCGCGGCCGTCATTCCAGCCGGCCAACGTTCAGGAAGAAGCGGAAGCAGTGACGCCGCAGGCCGAAATCGACCTGTGGCAACGCGAGTTGTTGGAGTTGATCGTTGCCCAGCCCGAGTGCATCGCGGCCGCGCGAGAACGGATCGGCCCCGAGCAGTTGGCGGCGGGGCCGTGCCGGCGTATTTATGAAACATGCTGCCGGCTGGCCGACGAGGGCGTCGTGCCCGCGTTCGACCGGCTGATGTTGGAGTTCGACGAGCCGGCCATGAAGAGCTTGCTTGTAGAATTGGACGAGAACGGGCAGGCCAAGGAGCGTTCGGCGGCCGACCCGGTTGTTTTGTTGGACGGTTTGGCAAGAATTCTGAACCAGAAGGAGGCCGAGAGGCAGCGTCCCGCACAGATCGTGGCGCTGCGCGAGGGAGGGTTGGATGCCCGACAGCAAGCCGCAATGCTGGAGGCCATCCTGCGCGAAGAGCGCAACCGGCACGGCATTTCCGAGCCCACGGACGGGTGAGGATGCCTATCGGCCGGATGTTTCCTTTACACCCAGCGCGCGATGGATGCGCGAAAGGAGTGCTACGGTGGACCTTTTCGATAAGGATTTGCAGGAACTGGTCGCCCGGGGGAAGTCGCAAGGATATCTCACATACGACGAGGTGAACGACTACCTGCCCGACGAGGAAGTCAACCCCGACAAACTCGATAATCTTTTGATTGCCCTGGAGGAAGAGGGCATCGATCTGGTGGCTCAGCCGCCGTCGCCGGAGTTTTACGACGTTGCCGACGTGGTGGAAGATTCGGATTGCCGATCGCAAAGTGCGGAACAGCTTGCCGCGGGCGAGTTGCCCGGCGGGCCGGCCGATCCGCCGCCCTTGCCCGGCGAAATCGCGAAGTTCAGCAGCGATCCGATCCGGATGTATCTTAGCCAAATGGCGGAAATTCCGCTCTTGGCCCGGTCTGAAGAAATCGCCTTGGCCAAGAAAATCGAAATCACGCGGAAGCGATTCCGCCGCACGGTCATCAGTTGCGCCATGGCGATGCGGGCGACGGTCGGGACCCTCGCGAAGGTCCACGACGGCGCATTGCCTTTCGACCGGACGATCAAGGTCTCGCTGACCGAGCGGCTCACCAAAGAACAGATTCTTGCGCGGATGCCGCACAACCTGAATACGCTCTCCCACCTGATGGAGAAAAATCAGGCGGATTTCCGCATTCTATTGCGGAAGCGAATCTCGTCGGCCAAGCGTCAAGAGGCCCGCAAGCGGTTCATCCGCCGGCGGCGCAAGATACTGACGCTGATCGAGGAGCTGAGCCTTCGCACGCGGCGGGTGCAGGCCATGATGCGGCAGATGGAAGACGCCGTGTCGCGAATGGACGAAATCCGCCGCCATCTGAGGCTGCTGGTCGACACGCCCGCCACGCGCGACAAACGGGCCAACCTGCGCCGCGAGCTTCGCGATTTGATGGTTTTGGCCCAGGAAAGCCCGCGCAGCCTGCGAACTCGCTGCGAAATCATGCGCCGCCAGTACCAGGACTACGAGCAGGTCAAACGGCAGCTTTCGGGCGGAAACCTGCGGCTGGTCGTCTCGATCGCCAAAAAATACCGCAATCGGGGGTTGAGCTTCCTCGACCTGATCCAAGAGGGGAATACCGGCCTGATGCGGGCGGTCGACAAATACGAGTACCGCCGCGGGTTCAAATTCTCGACCTACGCCACTTGGTGGATTCGCCAGGCCATCACCCGGGCCATCGCCGACCAGGCCCGGACGATCCGCATTCCGGTCCACATGATCGACGTCCTGGGCAAGCTGCGAAATGCCTCGAAAAGGCTGTTGCAGGAGCTTGGCCGGGAGCCGACGACCGAGGAAGCGGCGGCTGCCACCGGCTTGTCGTTGGACGAAGCTCGCCGGGTGTTGGCCATGGGCCGCCATCCGGTAAGCCTTGACCGACCGGTCGGCGAAAGCGAAGATAGTTGTTTTGGCGAGTTCATCGAAGACGGCGGACTGCCCCGGCCCGAAAAGGCCGCCAGCAATGAATTGCTCCGCGAAAAAATCGACGCCCTGCTCAAAACGCTCACCTATCGCGAGCGCGAGATCATCCGTCTGCGCTATGGGCTTGGCGACGGTTTCACCTATACCTTGGAAGAGGTGGGCCGTATCTTCAAGGTCACTCGCGAGCGAGTCCGGCAGATCGAAGCCAAGGCGGTCAAGAAGCTGCAACACCCGGTCCGCAGCCAACAGCTCGATGGCTTCCTCGAAGCCGT
>CAYMQL010000494.1:0-2820 GCA_964392255.1 uncultured Planctomycetaceae bacterium
TTCGTATCGGCGTCCGGCGCGCCGGTGACCCAAAACTTGGTTAGGTCGGTCATCAGTGTGCCGCCATAGTTCTGGATTTTGGACGTGTACTCAGTCACGTCGTCCGCATAATTCACGCCGAGGATGACTTCAGCCTCGGCAGGCATGGGAAAGGCCATCAAAGCGGCGACACTCAGAAGCGTCCACAAAGGTCTCATCGTTTGGTTTCCTCCAGTAAAAGGATTCAGGGGTTACATAATACTCTTCAAGTGAAACGGACTAAGCTCAGCGGCGGCAATCTTGCCAGGAATGACCGTGGCGACGAGCACGCATCACAAGACATCGCCGTCTTGCGAGCCTTTGTCGCACATGGTGGAAAATCGTCGCCGGTTGCGTGACAACCATGCGCAGACGACGAACTCCTCATTGTTTCGGCCCTTTCTGGCATCATGGGTGTTGCTTCCACTCAGCATTGTTGTAGCTGTACAACATTCTGCCCGTCCTGTTCCTGCTTGTCAAGGCCCGTAGAGAAAAACAATGGAATGCTTCGTGAAAGCTGGCTGGTCTGGCCGCATGGAACGCCATAACGCATTGTGGAACAATAGGTTACGGCCGTCCCAATGAGCGAATGCAAGTAGTAATCCCCATCTCGCCACGCGGAGGTGCGGCGCGGCGGCATGTGCCGGAGGTGTTCCGTGGGACTTGCGATTTCCGGCTTGGACAGCTATGATGATTTAGGAGCCACTACAGTGTTGTAGCCGTCCAACAGCAGTTTCTTAACGCCTCTGGGGGCCTTTTCCCATGACCGATCCGCGAGCCGTCAGCGCCAGCATGGAAGATTATCTGGAAGCCATCTTTCGGCTGATTGCCGAAAAAGGCGCGGCGCGGGTGCGGGACATCGCCGATCTTCTATCGGTCCACAGGTCCACGGTAAGCTGGACGCTGAAAGGTCTGGCGGAAAAGGGATTGGTCAACTACAGCCGATACGAGATCACGACCCTGACCACGCTAGGCGAGAAGATCGCTCAGGACGTTTGCCGACGGCACGAAATCATCGGCCGGTTCCTCACGGAAATCCTCGGCGTCGATGGCGATGCAGCCGAAGCCAACGCCTGCCGGATGGAGCACGTCCTGGACCCCGAAGTCCTGGAACGGCTGTCCTTGATGGCGGATTTTGCCAAGCAGCATCCCGAGGAGGCCGGCGATTGGCTGCGGCAATTTCAGCAGTACGCTGGCCCAAGGGTGCGAACCAGGGTCAAGCGCGCAGAGCGGCGGGCACAAGCAGCCGCGAAGGACACATCCACGCTGGACCAACTTAAGCCGGGCCAAAAGGCCACGATCGCCAAGCTGAGCGCCGCCGGGGCCGTTGGCCGCCGCATGGCCGACATGGGCATGGTTCGTGGAGCCGCTGTGGAAGTCGTCAAGGTCGCGCCCCTGGGCGATCCCATCGAGGTCAAAATCAAGGGCTACAACCTCTCGCTCCGCAAGGAGGAGGCCGCCGCCATCACCATCGAGTTGCCGTGAGTCCTATGGAGCCGTGTTGCGAAAAAGGACCTGCGGGGGTGAAAGACACGAACACGGCGGCAACCACGGCCCGGCAACCGCTCGTCGCGCTGGCCGGCAATCCCAATTCCGGCAAGACGACCCTCTTCAACGCCCTGACCGGATCGCGGCAGCATGTCGGCAACTATCCCGGCGTCACCGTGGAGCGAAAAGAGGGACGCCTGCGCCACGCCGGGCGCACGATCAACGTCGTTGACCTGCCGGGCACGTATAGCCTCACGGCCTATTCCGCCGAGGAACTCGTGGCCCGTGGCTTCCTGATCGAAGGCCGGCCCGACGTGGTGGTCGATGTTGTCGATGCGTCCAATCTGGAGCGGAACCTTTATCTTGCCGTCCAGTTCATCGAATTGGGCGTCCCGCTGATCCTCGCCCTGAACATGAGCGATCTGGCCGAATCGCGTGGCGTCTCGATCAACGTGGATTTGCTCTCGACGCTGCTGGGCGTGCCCATCATCCCCACGATCGGACACAAGGGACTGGGTATCGACGAACTCAAGGACGCCATCGCGGAAATGATCGAGGAAGGCGTTGTCCGTCGGACTGTATCTATTGTTTACGATCCAGCGATCGAGAATGAATTGGCTCGGATCGCCGCGTTTGTGGAGCGAGAGTTCGTTCCCGGCAGCGCCGCGCCGCAGCGCCATTGCCGCCAGTGCGGCGAATGTCCCGCTCGATCGCCTTCCCTTGCTGCCGTCGCGCGGCCCGGCATCCGCTGGCTGGCGGTCAAGTTGCTTGAAAACGACGCGGAAGTGCGGCTCAAGGTCGAGCGGTCGGCGGCCAATCCCCGAGCGATCCTCGCGGCCGTCGAGTCCGCTTCCCGCGCCATCGAGAACGACCTGGGAAGTCCGGCCGCAATGGCGATCGCCGACGGTCGATACGATTTCATCTCCCGCGTTTGCCGGGGGGCGGTCAACGCCGACGGCAATGGTCGCCGCTTGTTGTCCGAGCGGATCGACGGCATTGTGACCAACAGGATTCTTGGCATTCCGATTTTCTTGGCCCTGATGTATCTGGTCTTCAAGCTGACGTTCACGCTGGGCCGGCCGGCCATGAATCGACTGGAAGGTCTCTTCGACTGGCTGGGCGTTGCGGTCGGCTCGCTCTGGCCGGCTGGCTCGGAAAACGCGCTGAAATCGCTGGCCGTGGACGGAATCATCGGCGGCGTGGGCGGAGTCCTGGTCTTCCTGCCGAACATCCTGCTGCTGTTTCTGGCGATCTCGCTCCTGGAAGACTCCGGCTACATGGCCCGCGCGGCGTTTATGATCGACCGGCTGATGC
>CAYMQL010000495.1:0-2819 GCA_964392255.1 uncultured Planctomycetaceae bacterium
GCCTATGCTATCTGGCCATGGCCCGATACGACGACGCCGTCGAAAGCCTTTCGGCGGCTGCGATGCGCGACGGGCCGAACGCCGAGTTGCTTTGCCGGCTTGGCGAGGCCCAGTTGGCGGCGGGCCGTCCGGCCGAGGCGTCGCAAGCCGCGCAGCACGCGCTGGCCTTGCAGCCGCAGCACGGCCCGAGCCGCGAGTTGCTCCAGCGCATCGAAGTGGCCCGGCAACCGCAAGGGGCGGTGAAATAGCGGCCTCAATCACTTGGCGCCGTCGCGTCAGGCCGTTTTGGTCTTCGGCTCGGCCGGCAGCGGCACAAGCTGGCCGCGGCCGCAAACCACGTCCTCGTCGACCACAAAACGACTTCCGGGCGGCTGGTCGGGAAGGTCGAACAGAATGTCGAGCATCACTTCCTCGATGACCGAGCGCAAGCCGCGCGCTCCGGTGTCTTTTTCCATCGCCCGCTCGGCGATGGTTCGCAGGGCCGCTTCGGTGAAGCCCAGTTCGGCGTTCTCCATGGCGAACAACGCTTGATACTGCTTGACCAGCGCGTTTTTCGGCTCGGTCAACACGCGGACCAGCGCGCCGCGATCCAAGGGGCGCAGCGCCGAGACGACCGGCAAGCGCCCGACCAACTCGGGAATCATGCCGAACTGAAGGATGTCGTCGCTGGTGACCTGCTGGAGCAGATCGCCCAGTTCCATTTGATCGTGGCCGACGCCCTCTTGCGTGAAGCCGATCGTGCGTTTTCCCAGGCGGCGGCCGATAATGTCGTCGAGCCCGACGAAGGTGCCGCCGCAAATAAATAGGATGTTGCTGGTGTCGATCTGGATGTATTGCTGCTCGGGATGCTTGCGTCCGCCCTGCGGCGGCACGTTGGCGACCGTGCCTTCGAGCATTTTCAGCAAGGCCTGCTGCACGCCCTCGCCCGACACGTCGCGCGTGATCGAGACGTTCTGGCTCGTCTTGCCGATCTTGTCGATTTCGTCGATGTAAAGAACTCCGCGCTGTGCGGCTTCGATGTCGAAATCGGCGGCGTGCAAGAGTTTCAGCAGCAGGTTTTCGACGTCCTCGCCCACGTAGCCGGCCTCGGTCAGCGTGGTGGCGTCGCCGATGGCGAACGGCACGTCGAGAATGCGTGCCAGCGTTTGGGCCAGCAGCGTCTTGCCCGAGCCGGTCGGACCGATCAGCAGGATGTTCGACTTGTCGATTTCGACCTCCGAGCCGGACGAGCCGTGCATCAGCCGTTTGTAGTGGCTGTGGACGGCGACGGCCAGCACTTTTTTGGCGTGGTCCTGGCCGATGACGTATTGGTCCAGTTGGGCGACGATTTGCCGCGGCGTGAGCACCTTGTTGAACAGCGGCTTGCTGCTTCCGCGGCGTCGGCGCTCTTGTTCGAGGATCGACTGGCACAGATCGATGCACTCGCCGCAGATATAGACGTCGCCGGGCCCTTCGACCAGCGGTCCGACGTCGCGGTAGCTCTTACGACAGAAAGAGCAGAAAGCGTTTTTCTTGGTGGGACCCGCGCCGCGGCGTCCGCTGTTGAAGTCGCGTCCTGACGGCATGCCTCTTCCCTTTCCGGGTTTCGCCTGATGTGGAACTATGCGCCGCAGTTGGTACGACCGTCCTAACCGTCGTCGCCGTTATCGTTTAACTCATCTTGGAGTTGCGCGGCCAAGGTAGTTTTTATTGTTCGGAATTCTTCGTCGCTGAGGCCACCCCGGGAGTGCAATTCCCGGTATTTTGAGAGCCATTCGTTCGCTCGGCGTTCCTTCTGTACCGACTTGGGGCGGATTTTCTTGATGACGTAGTAGGCGACGGTCACCATAATGGCCAGCAGAGTGACCCAAATCACCAGCCGTTCCGGCTCGGCATCCCAGAAGCGTTGCATGTTGCCGCCCGCGGTTGCCGATGCCAGCAATCCTCCAACTCGACGCAATCCGCACATCTCTTGTATTATGTATGCAGAGGTGCCCACAGTCCAGCCAGTGGCAGCATCCCCCCCGAAAATCGCCAGAATCGCGCTATTCCCCATACCCTTTTATATCGAATGGCCGCCGGGCACTGTGTTCCTTAATTCCGGTCCCGGCCGCACTCCGATTCTATGCGAAAGGCCCCTCATCCCTTACTACGCAGCAAGGAGCCATTCTGTGCCAATCCATTTCGTTTGTCCTCATTGTGCGGCCGTTACCGACGTCGACGAGAAATTCGCCGGTCAAACGGGCCCCTGTTCTAAATGCGGAAAACCGATCACGATACCCTGCGAGGGGGTAGCAAGCTGCCAGACATGTTCTTCGTGCGGCCCTTCCTCGCAGCGATTCGCCCTAGCGATTATCGTGCTCGGCCTGATCGTCCTGGCCGCGGCGTTTGCGTCGGGCGTCTGGCGGCCCTACCAGGAATCGGCCAAAAGCGAGGCCTGTCTGCAAAACCTTCAGCGCATCGCGCTGGCCCTTCAGCAGTACGAAAAGACCAACGGATGTTTTCCGCCGGCCTACGTCGCCGACAAAGACGGACGCCCGATGTACAGTTGGCGCGTCCTGCTGCTGCCGCAGCTTGGATATCAAGACTTGGCCGACAAGTTCCGCTACGACCAGCCGTGGAACAGCGACGATAATCGCGAAATCTCCGACCTGGCCGTCGAATCGTTCCAGTGTCCGGCGCAGCCGCCCGGCAAGGACCCCGTAACCAGCTATGTGATGGTCCTAGGGCCGCACACGCTTTCCAACGGCGCAAACGCCACGAAGCGAGACGAAATCAGCGACGGACTCGACAACACGATCGCCGTGGTCGAGGTCGCCGACTCGGGCATCTGGTGGGCC
>CAYMQL010000496.1:0-2795 GCA_964392255.1 uncultured Planctomycetaceae bacterium
GGAGGGCTTGCATAGACAATGTGGCGACTTTCGCAGTACAAAGTGCGGAATGCACAGCGGGCTGTAGTCGACTGGTTGCGCTCTTGACAACACATGGCTATTTGGCTAAACTTGCAAATGTGCAGCGTCCGATGCTATCCTAGAGGAACGCCATGAACGCCAAAACGCAAGCCAAGTACAAAGCCCGGGCCAAGATCGTCAAGGCGATGGCCCACCCTACCCGGTTGTTCCTCGTCGACGAGCTTGCTCGCGGCGAACGCTGCGTCTGCGAACTGACCGAAATGGTCGGGGCGGACATGTCGACCGTCTCGCGTCATCTGGCGATGCTGAAAAACGCCGGAATCGTCGCCGACGAGAAGCGCGGGGCCCAGGTACACTACCGTCTGCGGGTGCGCTGCGTGCTGAGCTTTTTCGACTGCGTCGAGTCGGTGATGAAGCGCAACGCCACGGAGCAGCGAAGGCTGCTGGTGGAAGGGTAATCGTCGAACGGTCGTGAGTGCGTCGCCTTGTTTTTTCGGAAACGCTTGCTTAGTTGGCCAAATATACACATCCCCTTCCGGGAAAAACGCCCGCCATGAACAAACAACTGACCATTTTCGCCGGGCTTGCCGCCGTCTTTCTGCTGGCCTATTTCCTCAACTTCACCGATCCGAAGATTCAGCAGGCCGTGATGGACGCCTGCTACATGCTCCAGTGGTACGCCCGCAACCACACGCTGGCCTGCGTCGTGCCCGCCATGTTTATCGCCGGGGCCATCGCCTCGTTCCTGTCGAAAGAGGCCGTGCTGCGCCACCTGGGGCCAAGGGCCAATAAAATCGAGGCGTATTCGGTCGCTTCGGTCTCCGGCACGGTGCTGGCCGTATGTTCGTGCAGCGTACTGCCGATGTTCGCCGGCATTTACCGCGTGGGCGCGGGGTTGGGACCGGCCTCGGCGTTCCTATATTCAGGGCCTGCAATCAATGTGATGGCCATTTTTCTGACCGGCCGCGTGCTGGGCTATGATCTCGGCATCGCTCGGGTGATCGGTTCGGTTTTATTTGCCGTGGTTATCGGCCTGATCATGGCCGCGATGTTCCACAAGGACGAGCAACGGCGAGAAGCCGTCGCGATGCAACTGCCCGAGCCGCCGCCCTCGAAACGCAATCTGGGGCAAACCGCCCTGTTCTTCGCCGCGATGATCGGCTTTCTGGTCTTCAGCGATTGGGCCAATCCGAGCCAGATGATTTTGGAAAAAACCGACGGCACGCGGCTTCAGGTGGCCGTGCAGTTGGAAACGACCACCCTGTTGCGCGTGCAGGTCGAGGAACCGACCGACGGACTTAAAAAAGGGCAAAAACTGGAAATTCCCGCAAGCGAGATCAAATCGAGGGCCTTCGCCACCCCGGAAGGCTACGAGTGGGCCAATTGGATTTATACGCACCGCTGGTATTTCGCCTTCGGGTGTCTGGCGGCCACGTTGCTGATGATCGTCCGATGGTTCGACAAGGAGGAGCTGTCCGACTGGATGGGCCAGACCTGGGATTTCGCCAAATCGATCGTCCCGCTTTTGTTCGGCGGCGTATTTGTCACAGGCTTTGTCGGCGCGCTGATTCCCGAGGAGGCCGTTGCAAGCTGGGTCGGCGGCAACAGCCTTTCGGCGAATCTGGCGGCCTCGTTGATCGGGGCGATGTGGTATTTTGCCACGTTGACGGAGATTCCGATTCTGGAGACGCTGCTCGGCTTGGGCATGGGCCGCGGCCCGGCGCTGGCCCTGCTGCTGGCCGGACCGGCTTTGTCGCTGCCGAGCATCGCGGTGATCTACAGCGTGATTGGACTGAAGAAAACGGCGGCGTTTGTTGCGCTGACGGTTGTGATGAGCGCCGCGGCCGGCATGGCGTTCGGTTGGTTTATGTAGGATAGCTGATGAAACGTAAAGTCGCGACGTAGTGGTCGCGGCTATTGAGTGCATCCAACAGTTGCGGCTTAATTCAAGGATATTCACCGATGAAACTGATTCAAATTCTGGGCCCCGGTTGCCCAAAGTGCGAGAAGCTGAAAAACAACGCCGAGGAAGCCCTGAAACTCGCCGGCGAGGAGGCGTTGGTCGAAAAGATCACCGACATCGGGCAAATCACCGCGTTCGGCGTGATGATGACGCCGGCGTTGGCCATCGACGGCGAAGTCAAATCGGTCGGCCGCGTGCTTTCGGCCGAGGAGATCAAAAAGCTTCTGGTGTAAAGAGAGTCGCAGCATGGAACTGAAAAACGCATTGGCGGCATGTCTGATTGCGCTGTTCTCGGCCTCGTTGGTGGTGTTGATCGCCCGGTGGCTCGACGGGCGGGCCGCCTCGCGATTGGAACCGCAATTGGCCCAGATTGTCGAGGAACTGCGGGCGATTCGCACCCAGGGCGGCATCGGGGGCGGACCGGTCGATGCGGACTCGGTCGAAACGATCGACGACGGGCTGGTGGTTTATTACTTCCACGGCAAGGCGCGTTGCCCCACCTGCCGGTCGATCGAGTCGCAGTCGGAACAGGCCGTGCATAGCCTCTATGCCGATCGGCTCGACAGCGGCGAGTTGGTCTGGAAGATTGTGAACTACGAGGCGCCGTCTGCAAAGCCGCTGGCGGAGCAGTTCGAGATCGATAAGCCGGTGGTGGTGCTGGTCAAGATGAAGGGCGGCCAGATCGAACGGTGGAATCGCCTGGACGAGGTCTGGGGGCTGGTCGGCGACAAAACCGCTTTTGCGAAGCACTTGCAGGAGCAGATCGACCGGATGCTTGGGGTAGTGGGCACAGGCGGCGCGGTTCTTACCA
>CAYMQL010000497.1:0-2789 GCA_964392255.1 uncultured Planctomycetaceae bacterium
GACGCGGTAGGTCTTGTAGCGGCGGGCGCCGACGGCTTCGATCGTGCGGTTGACGGCCGTGTTGTCCTCCAGCGTCCAGCCCAATTCGGCGCCGGTGTAGCCGATCACATTCTTGCCGTAGTCCAGCGTGCGGAGGATGAGCAGCTCGGCGATGCCGCGGCGGCGATATTCCTTGAGTACGTCGAGCACCACCATGCGCGCGGTCTTGATGCGGCGTTTGCGACGCATAAATTGCAGCAGCCCAATGGGCAGACCGTATTGGGTAAGTCGACCATTCAGCGGACGAATCGCCTCGTTGATGTCGGGCAACGTGACGGAGAAGCCGACGATCCGGCCATCGACTTCGGCCAGTAAAACCTGGTCGGAAACGGCTAGTTTTGAGATTTGTTCGGCGGAATACCGGAACTCGGCGTCGGTCAGCTTGACGAAGCCCCAGAGGTCGCCCATCGTGGCGTTGTAGACCGACCGGCAGCGGTCGACTTCCGCATCGAAGTCGTCGACGCGGAACGGGCGAATCGTGATGTTGCCGCGGTGGATCAGCCGTTCGGTCCGCGTCTTCCACCTTGAGACCATGTCTTGCGGATCGACGAACCACCAGGCGTACAGGTCCCGGGCTTTTTGCAGCCCCCAGGATTCGAGCAGGGCCGCATAATACGGCCGATTGTGATTCATCATGATCCGCGGCGGCGTGTCGAATCCGTCAATCAGCAAGCCGCTCGGATAGTTCAACGAATAGTCGATCGGGCCGCGAATCGCGGTTCGGCCGCGGGCGCGGAGCCAGCCTGCCGCGGAATTCAACAGGGCATGGGCCGCCGCGGAATCGTCCATGCACTCGAACATGCCGAAGCAGCCGACGTTTTCGTTGTGCTGCTGGTTGCACAACGGGTCATCGCTGGCGAGGATTCGGCCCACGGTTTGTCCGCCGCGAACGGCCACAAACTGGACCGCGTCGCCGTGCCGGTAAAACGGGTGCTTGCGACGATTAAGAAACTCCTTGACCTCGACCACCAGCGGCGGGACCCATTGCGGATCCTCGGCATAGATGCTCCACGGCAGGCGGATGAACCGATTGAGGTCGCCGCGGCCGCGCACTTCGCGAACTTCAAGAGGGGCGAGGGGCGAGGGGCGAGGGGCGAGAAACCGTGATTCGTCTGCACTCTCCCCTCTCTCCTCTCCCCTCTCCCCTTGCTTCCCTTCCCAATCGTAGAGCCGATAGGTCTTGGTGATTTTTGCGCCGCCTTTTTTCAGGCTGCCGTAAGAGAGCGAGTTCGATTCGAGAACCCAGGAGAACTCGGCCTCTTGCAGGCCCCACTCCATCGCCTTCGGCACGAATCCGTGCATCAGCACCAGTCCCACGCCCATCCGTTGAAACTCGGGCAGCACGTTCGTGCTGATCAGCCGGATGCGTTTGATGGCCTGTGGGTTGCGCAGCAGGTGGATGAAGCCGAACGGGAACAACCGGCCGTCGATGTCTTTGATGCGCGGGTTGTAGTCGGGCAGGCCGAACGCTGCGCCCACGGTTCGGCCGTCGACCTCCGCGGCGATGGCCAACTCCGGCACAATGACGTGCTGCAAGTTGCGGGCGTGGTGATTCACCTCGTCGTCCGACATCGGCACGAAGCCCCACGTATGCGCCATCGAACGATTGTAGATGTCCAAAAACATCTTCACATCATCCAGAAACCGCGATCGGTCCAGCGGGCGGAGCCGGACGTTGTAGCGCTCGATGATCTGTTCGGCCACCGGACGGAGTTTTTGGGCGATCTTCGGCAGCATGTCGACATGGCCCCAGAACGCAAACAAATCCTGGGTTTTTCCGAAGCCGTAGTTCTCAATCAGCCGCGCATAGTACGGCGGGTTGTAGGTCATCATGAACGTCGGCGGCGAGTCGAAGCCGTCGATCAGCAACCCCACCTCGTAATTTTGCGAGGGATTGGCCGGGCCGCGCAAGCGATGGATGCCCTGCTCGGCGAACCAATCGCGGACCGCGTCAAACAGCCCGTCGGCCGCTTCCTGATCGTCAACGCAATCAAAAAAGCCGAAGAACCCGCGGCGGTCGTTCTGATAGACGATGTGGTCCTGATTCAGGATGGCGGCGATCCGGCCGCAGACGGCCCCATCGCGGTAGGCCACGAACGTCTGGACCGAGTTCCGGGCATAAAACGGATGCGGCTTATAGCCGACCAGGGCCTTCTGGTCGCCGCGGAGCGGAGGAATCCAGTTCGGATCGTCCCGATAGAGCGTCCAAGGAAAACGCAGAAAATCTCTCTTCTGCCGGGAGGTGACGACGCGCTGAATGACCAAGTTCGACATGAGGGGCGATTCTACCCTCGCGAGGGCGCGCATGCAAGCAGTAACAACGCCTCCGCGTCAACCGCCTTCGGCCTTCTTCACCACTTCGGCAACCACGACCTTGTCGTCCGCCGTGCGCCGGGGTGTCGCGTTTCCCGTGCCGGGCACAATCGCCGCGCTGGGGGCATTGGCCTCGACGATCGCTCGCAGCTCTTCCGTGTCGATCGTTTCCTTCTCGATTAGCCGTTCGGCCAGCGCCACGAGCGCCTTGCGGCGAGTCTGTAGAATGTGGCGAACCTTTTCCAGCGATTCGTTGACGATGCGATTGATTTCCTGGTCGATTTCGCGGGCCGTGTGCTCACTGAAGCCCCGCTGGCGAACATCGTCCCCTCCGTTCAAATAGAGCGCGGCCCCGCGCTCGCGATAGTTCACCTTGCCCAGCCGGCTCATGCCGAAATCCATGACCATGCTGCGGGCGATCTCGGTGGCGCGCTCCA
>CAYMQL010000498.1:0-2787 GCA_964392255.1 uncultured Planctomycetaceae bacterium
CCCCGGCTATCCCGACATTGCTTATCTGACAGTCAATAAACGCCAGGCATATTTTCAGGGACTCAACCATGCGATTCCGAAGCGTTCAAGCCGCGGCGTTTTTGTGTCTGTTGTTTCCGTTTTTGGCCGCGGCCGATGATACGCCTCCTCCTCCGGGCAAACCGGGCCCGCAGACGGCCGAAATTAAGCGTCTTCACGGCGAAATGAACGCGATTCTCGGCGCGCTGGCCAACTTGCAAGCGAAACACCGAACGGCCGGCGAAGAGCGGCAGGCCGAAATCAAGCAGCAGTGGGACGAATTGATCGCGCAAGGCGAGAAGCTGGAGCCCGCGTTTGTGACATCGGCCCAAAAGGCCTTTGCCGAAGCCCCCAAAGCCGATCCGCAGCTTACCGACTTTTTGAAACGGCTGTTGGCTGAAAAACACCACGCCGACGACTACGAGCCGGCCGCCGCCATCGGCCAATTGCTGATCGAAAACCAATGCGACGCCAAAGGCGTTGCGAATCTGGCGGGCATCGCCGCGTTCGCGGTTTCTGATTTCGACCGGGCCGAAAAATACCTTAAGATGGCCGAGAAGGAAGGCTATTTCCAGTCTCCGCCGCCGAACGCCGAGAAACTCGCGCAGCTTGGCGCGTTTACTTTGGAAAATCTCGCTTATTATAAAGACGGCTGGGCCAAGGAAAAATCGCTGCGCGACGCCGAGGCCAAGGCCGACGATCTGCCGCGGGTGTTGCTGCGCACCAACAAGGGCGACATCGTACTCGAACTTTTCGAAAACGAGGCCCCGAACACCGTCGCCAACTTTATCCAACTGGTGAAGAAGGGTTTTTACAACGGCCTGACGTTCCACCGCGTTGTGCAGGGGCTTGCGGCCCAGGGCGGCGATCCGCGGGGAACCGGCGCCGGCGGGCCCGGCTACAGCATCGCGTGCGAATGCTACCGGCCCGACCATCGAATGCATTTTCGCGGCTCGCTGAGCATGGCCAACGCCGGACGCGACACGGGCGGCTCGCAATTCTTCATCGCCTTCCAGCCTGCCAAACATCTCGACGGCCAACACACGGTTTTCGGCCGGGTGGTCGAAGGGATGGACGTTTTGGCGAAGCTCCAGCAGCGCGATCCCGCCGACGCCGAAGCGCCCCGCCCCGATAAGATCATCGAGGCGAAGCTGTTGCGTGCCCGCCCGCACGTCTACGTGCCCCAAAAAATGCCGCAGTAGAGACTCGCACTGCAATAAGCATTGGTAGTTCGGCATTGCGCCGCCGGATCGCCGTTTTGTGTTTCATTTGCCTTTTGCATCTTGCCCAAAATGTGCGACTGCCTCTATTTTGACTCCCCGTGATGACGTTCACTGCGATGTCGAACTGTTTCTGATTGCAGCCCATGCCCCCCCGTTTGTGTCAATTGACTTTAACATAAGCGTCGATTGCCCTTGAGTTGCCCCCGGGTTTTCGCTACAAGTTCGCGGCTTACCGATTCGCGATCTTGTCGGATTTTCTCCTCGGAACTTGTTTCGGCCGGGAGGCGTATCGATGCGTTCGATTGCCGTTCTGTTTTTTTGTTGGCAGGTCTTTGCGGGCATCGTTACGGCGAACGCCGAGACCTTTCCGTACAAAACCTTTGTCGCGGCCGACGACGTGCATGTTCGCAGCGGGCCGGGACAAAACTACTATCCAACCGACAAGCTGCGCCGCGGGCAAGAGGTCGAGGTTTATCGCCACGATCCGGGCGGATGGTGCGCGATTCGGCCCGTCGAAAGCAGCTTCACTTGGGTTTCGGGCCGATACCTGAAGCCCACCGAAGACAATTTGGCCGTGGTGACCGAGGAAGGCGTGTCGGCGCGGGTCGGCAGCCGGTTTAGCGACATCCGCGACGTCATCCAGGTGCGATTGCAGAAGGGCGAGTTGGTCGAAGTGATCGACGCGCCGCCGCGGGGTTCCGGTTGGGGCGAAAACGTGTGGTTCAAGATCGCGCCGCCGTCGGGCGAGTTCCGTTGGGTCTCGGCCAAGTATCTCGACGCCGAATATCCGCGCGACGGCATTCGCAACAGCGCGGCGCAGTCCGGCGCGGGCCGCCGGCGTGCCGACGCAGAAACGGCCGATGCCCCCGAAGGTTCGTCCGCCCCGCGAATTCCCGCCGAAGCGATGGCCGGGGCGCGATCGCTTTCGCCCGAACAGTTCGAAGCCGAGTTGCAGCGGATCGAGTTGGAGCTTTCCATGATGGTGGTCGAGGAGCCGGCCGGTTGGAGTTTCGACGCGCTGCGGGATCGGACGAACCTGCTGCTCGATGCGGCGCAGACGGCGGTCGAGCGAGGCTGTGCGCGGCATCTGGCCAACAAGATCGCCCGGTTCGACGACATCAAGCAGCGTCAGGACGCGGTGCTGGCGACGCGCTACGAACGCGATCGGCCCGCAACGGCGCCGCAGACGACCGACGCCGGCGCGAACACCGTCGCGGGCATTCAGGTCGACGGCCGGTTCGACGGCGTGGGCCAGTTGACGCAAGTCGAATCGGCCAAACTGGGCTCTCCCCGCTATGCGCTGATGGGCGAATCGGGCGACGTGCGATGCTACGTCACTCCGGCGCCGGGCGTGAATTTGCGCGACTACGTCGGCCGCAAAGTGGGCGTGGTCGGCACGCGCGGCTACATGCCCGAACAGCACGCAAGCCACATCATGGCCCGGCGCGTCACGTCGCTGGAGAGGACGATCGTACGATAGGCGGCGGTCGCTCTAGTGCTTTGTCAACCTTTGATTTTAGGATTGGGTGCCACTCAATGCCGTTTC
>CAYMQL010000499.1:0-2770 GCA_964392255.1 uncultured Planctomycetaceae bacterium
CCGCATCATGGCATGCTGCCTGACCACCGGTGAGGCAGCCGGCCTGGCGGCCGCGGAAGAGGGAAACGACCGCGCCGACGGCCGGAAATACGTCGCGCCCGCCCGCCGGCCACCCGGTTTGAACCATGTACGATGCCGTCTCGTGTCCGTTGTTTCCGTGCGTCATGCTCCGGATGATCGAGTATTTGTCAGCCTGCTTGGCAAGCAGCGGGAGCAATTGGCCGATTCGGACGCCGTCGACGTTCGTGGCAATGGGCTTGTCAAGCGAGCCGGAGTAGTCGCCGCCGGCTTCGGGCTTGGGGTCGAACGTGTCGAGATGCGACGGGCCACCCCACATCCAGATCTGAATGACCGCTTTCGCCTTTGCCTTGACCTTCGCCGGCCGTGGAGTCATGGCGAACAGGCTCTCCGGGCGTGAGGCCAGCCACAAACCGGCCGCGCCCGCCGCCGCGCCCTTGAACCACCGGCGGCGGGTGAAGCGTTTTGGGTGAAAATTCACCAATAAGCCGTCGTGGCCCGACCGATCGTCGTGGAAATCAGGTTTTTCGCTCATAAAAACACCTCACGCGCCGCTCGGTGCGTCCCCAGAAAACCTGCTAATGACGATATTGAAACTCGGCCGTATTGAACAAAGCCCACGCCAGATCGAAGACCGTCTCGCCGCGATTCGCTCGTCCGCCGGCCGCGTGGGCTCGAACCGACTCGATTTCGGCCGGCGTCGGATAACGCGAGAGAATGGTTAGATACAACTCGTCAATGCCGTCGCGCGGGTTGCGAGCCGATCGTGCGATTTTCCGAATCTTCTCACTGCGCTCGATTTTGTTGCGAACATGGCTGGAGTTTAAGAAATGAAGCCGCTGGGCCGCGCTGGGGCTGTTGTCGCGCTCCTCCAGAAGTCCCGTGTCGCGCGGCGGCCGTCCAAACATGTCGAGAAACGAACTCGAAATGCTGCCGTCGGCCAGGGTGATCGTGCGCTGGCTTTCGGGCACAAAGGTGAACGGCTCGGGAATCAGGCTCGAATACGACTCGGTCGTGCCGGTAATTTGGCACAACGCATCGATCAACACCTCGGCTTCCAGACGCCGGACGGCATAGTACGCGAATTGAGCCTCCGCATGGGGCCGATCGCTTCGCGGGATCGGCGAAAGCTGATACGTGTTCGAGTTCAGAATCAGCCGATAAAGACGCTTCACATCGTATTTCGAATCGATCAACTCCCGCTCGAGATAGGCAAGAAGCTGCGGATTGCAGGGTTTGTTGTCGGTGCGGAGGTCGTCGGGCTCGTGAATGATGCCGCGTCCCAATAGCCAATACCATGCGCGATTGGCCATATTCCGAGCGAACCAGCGATTCTTGGGACCGGTCAGCCAGTCGGCGAACGCCTGTCGTGGATCTTCATCGGCGCGGATCTGGATTCGCTTCCCATCGGGAAAAACGGCTTCGATCGTCCCCTCGCCGCCGTCGACCCCCGCGCGATCGAAGTACACGATCTCTTCCTTCCACTCGGCCGTCTGTTTGAATCCGACGCGCGAAAAAAAGACCGCCATGTCCTTTCGCCGCGCTTCTGGCCAATGCTTGATGCGAACCCCCATGAACGTGAGGGCCGCCGTCCCCGCGATCGCCTCCGGCTCGCGGTTCTGCATCGCTCGATAGAAGTTCACCGGCGGCACGCGAAAATTGCTGCCGCCGGCCGTGAGCATCTCGCGAGCGAACTTGTCGTAGGGCATGTTCTCCTTGACGGCCGTCCGAATCCATCGGTGATACGCCTGGACCGCGTTGGGCCACAAGTTGATTGGGAACTCGGACTTCACCCGAAGAATGTCGCACCACTTCATGGCCCAATAGTCGGCGAACTCGTCGCGATCGAGGAGCCGGTCGATCAGCTTGCGGCGTTTTTCGGGATCGCGGTCGCGCAGAAACGCTCGCGCCTCCTCGGCCGTCGGCAGGGTGCCGATGCAGTCGAGGAACACGCGCCGCACGAAAACCTCGTCAGAACACAACGGCGACGGCTCGACCTTCAAACGCCGAAGGTTTCCCAGAACCAACTCGTCGATCCTGGACCCCGCCGTTGGTCGATTCTCGCTCTCATAGGGGTGCAGACTCAACGGTTCCGCGCCGCATGCAACGGAAACGAACAAAATCGCGGCGGGAATCGAAAATGTCTTCATGGCCACCACTTGTTTCCGGCCGTCGGCAGCAAAGGCGGGACGCGGCCGAGGAAACGATCCGGGTCTACCACCTATTTTAACCCCGGAAATCGTCGAAAGTATCGCCCAAAAGGATATTGTCGGGGCCGGCGAAGGGACTGTCCCAATTTTCGTGTCAGCGAAAAGGGAACGGTCCCTTTTGCCGGGAATTTCGCGGGCCGGGGATTACCTGACACAAAAATCCGTACAGCCCCATTATCGCAAGGCCTTGGATATGTGGATATTAAGCCGGACCACTTCGAGGTTCGCTTCCTTTTAAGCATGATCTAGGCGCAACGCGGCGATATTGCGGTCGCGGTCGAGCAGTGGCGAGAAATGCCATCCACCGATGCCCTTGCTATTCAAACCATCAACTATACCGGCCCTTTGTAACCGTTCACGGGCCTGGGAATGGCTCATGTCTTGCCCTTCCATAGGCAAAAACGTGCCTGTCCCCTTCGCCGCCCCCTTCGCCGCCAAGGGGGACAGCCCCATTTTCGTGGTTCACCGCGAAAATCGGGACAGTCCCCTCAGTGCGTGAACGGTTACCCTTGGCCGCACAAGAAAAAGAACGCCCGACTGCA
>CAYMQL010000500.1:0-2745 GCA_964392255.1 uncultured Planctomycetaceae bacterium
ATCGGCTGGAAAGAGTTCGAGATGGAGGTGATGCGCGATAAGGACGACAACTGCGTGATTATCTGCTCGATCGAGAATTTCGACCCGATGGGCGTGCATACGGGCGATTCGATCACGGTCGCGCCGGCGCAGACGCTGACCGACAAGGAGTACCAGCGGATGCGCGACGCTTCGATCGCCATTATGCGCGAGATCGGCGTCGAGACCGGCGGCTCGAACGTCCAATTCGCCGTCGAGCCGAGCACGGGCCGCATGGTCGTCATCGAGATGAATCCGCGCGTGAGCCGATCGAGCGCGTTGGCCTCGAAGGCCACCGGATTCCCCATCGCCAAAATAGCGGCCAAACTGGCCATCGGCTACCGGCTGCACGAGCTGCCCAACGACATCACCCGCGAGACGAAGGCCTGTTTCGAGCCGACGATCGACTACGTTGTGACAAAGGTTCCGCGGTTTGCCTTCGAGAAATTTCCCGAGGCCGATCCCGAGCTGACCACGCAGATGAAGAGCGTCGGCGAAACAATGGCCATCGGCCGAACGTTCAAGGAATCGTTCCAGAAGGCCCTGCGCGGGCTCGAAGTGGGCAGTTTCGGCTTCGGCTGCGACGGCAAGGACCTTTGGGGCACGTTCGAACAGCCTTCGATCGAGGAAGTCCGCTCGAAGCTGGTCACGCCGGGGCACGAGCGCGTCTGGTATCTCCGCTACGCGCTGAAGTATCGCATTCCGCTGGCCGAAATCTGCGACCTGACCGGCATGGACCCGTGGTTCATCGACAACTTGACCGAGATCGTCGAGATGGAGGAGCGGCTGCGTCAGATCGGTAGTCTGCGCGAATGCGACGACGCCTTGCTGCGCCTCGCCAAACAGTTCGGCTTCTCCGACCGCCAGTTGGCCGCGATCTGGGGCACGACCGAGATGGACGTCCGCGAAGAGCGCAAGCGCCGCGGCATCGTCGCCACGTTCAAATCGGTCGACACCTGCGCCGCCGAGTTCGAGGCCTACACGCCCTACTACTACTCGACCTACGAGGACGAGGACGAGACGCCGCCGAAGAAACCCGACCGTCGCCGCGTCATCATTCTCGGCGGCGGTCCGAACCGCATTGGCCAGGGCATCGAGTTCGACTACTGCTGTTGCCACGCCAGCTTCGCGCTGCGCGAACTGGGCATCGAATCGATCATGGTCAACTCGAACCCGGAGACCGTTTCGACCGATTACGACACTTCGGACCTGCTGTTTTTCGAGCCGCTGACGACCGAGGACGTGCTGAACATTTGCGATCGGCTACAGCCGGACGGCGTGATTGTGCAATTCGGCGGCCAGACGCCGCTGAACCTTGCGCGGGCGTTGAGCAACGCGGGCGTGCCGATCATCGGCACGAGCGTCGACACGATCGAGGACGCCGAAGACCGCGAGAAGTTCGCGGCCGTGCTGCGACGGCTTGGATTGAAGCAGCCGGCCAACGGCATTGCGCGCACGATGGCCCAAGCCCGGAATGCCGCCCAGCAGATCGGTTTTCCGGTGTTGGTGCGTCCAAGCTTTGTGCTTGGCGGCCGTGCGATGGAGATTTGCTACGACGCCAGCCAGTTCGAGCGATTCGTGGCCGAGGCCTTCATTGTGGCCCAGGGGCAGCCGGTGCTGATCGACCGCTTCCTGGAAGACGCGACGGAAGTCGACGTCGACGCCATCGCCGACGGCGAGCGCGTCATTGTCGCGGGCATTATGGAGCACATCGAAGAGGCGGGCATCCACTCGGGCGATTCGGCATGCGTCATTCCGCCGTATAGTTTGCCTGCGGCCGTGATCGAGGAAATTCGCCAAGCGACCGTCGCCCTGGCCGAGCGGCTCCAAGTGCGCGGTCTGATGAACATTCAATACGCCGTCAAACGCGAAGACGGCCGGCCGACCGTCTACGTGCTCGAGGTCAATCCCCGAGCCAGCCGCACCGTGCCCTTTGTGTCGAAGGCCACGGGCATGCCGCTGGCCAAGGCGGCGGCCAAGGTGATGGTCGGCGTGACGCTGGCCGAACAAGGCTTTCTTGAGACGCCCATTCCCCAACAGTTCTCGGTTAAAGAAGCGGTGTTCCCGTTCGCCAAGTTCTCGGGCGTCGACATCGTACTCGGGCCCGAAATGAAATCGACCGGCGAGGTCATGGGCATCAGCGAGCGTTTTCCGATCGCGTTCGCCAAGAGCCAGTTGGCCGCCGGCACGCTGCTGCCGCAAAGCGGCAAGGTCTTTTTAAGCGTCTCCGACCGCGCGAAGGAACATGCCGTGGCGCTGGCTCGGCGGTTGGAACAACTGGGTTTCGAGCTTCTGGCCACCAAGGGCACGGCCCAGCGTTTGCAAGAGGCGGGCATTCGCGTGCAGGCCCTCAAAAAACTGCAAGAAGGACATCCAAACGTGCTCGATTATGTGATCGACGGCGATTTGCAGCTTGTCGTCAACACGCCGAGCGGCAAGGGCGCTCGAACCGACGAAGGCCGCATTCGATCGGCGGCCGTCTCGCACGGAATTTCCTGCATCACGACGCTGCCGGCCGCTGAGGCGGCGATTCGAGCCATGGAAGCCTTGCGGCACGAAGAAATGACGGTCCAGGCCGTGCAGGACCGGCTGCTGAAGCCGGTCGAAAGCCGCTAGCGCTTTGTCAACTTTTGATTTTAGGATTGGGTGCCAGTGCTTTGCTTGGCCATCCGCGGGAAACCGGGCACTGGCATAGCCAGTGGCACCCTAAATCTTAACTGTGACAAA
>CAYMQL010000501.1:0-2720 GCA_964392255.1 uncultured Planctomycetaceae bacterium
GATGTCGCCGCTGCTTCTGCCGGCGGGCACGCCCTGGCTGCCGAAGTTCGACGAACGGTATTACGCCGTGCGAGCGGGCCTGCAAGATTGGGTCTCTTCGCCCAGCACCGAAATTGCCGACGACCTGGCCGTCTTCCGGCTCGGCGCCCATCAGCGTTGGCAAACCAAACGCGGTCCGATCGACAATCGCCGCATCATCGACTGGGTTACGCTCGATACGAATATCTCATTGTTCCCCAACGCCGACCGCGACAACTACGGCACGACGGCCGGCCTGTTCGATTACGATTTCCGCTGGCACGTCGGCGACCGCCTGACGTTGGTCAGCGACGCCATCTTCGATTTCTTCAGCCAGGGACAGCAGATCGTCTCGGTCGGCGGATTCCTCACCCGGCCGCCGCGCGGCAGCCTTTACGCGGGCTTCACCGTTCTGGAAGGCCCGATCGACAGCAAGGTTCTCTCGCTGTCCTACACCTATTGGATGAGCCCGAAGTGGGTCTCTTCGCTCGGCATGGCCGTCGATCTGGCCAAACAAGGCAACATCGGCCAGAATTTCACAATTACCCGGGTCGGCGAATCGTTCCTGATCAGCGCCGGCTTCAACGTCGATCACTCGCGCAACAGCGTCGGCGCGAATTTGGCGATCGAGCCGCGATTTTTGCCCAAGCAGCGGCTTGGCAACATCGCCGGAGCGCAAATTCCGCCGGCCGGCGCGCTGGGCCTCGAATGACGGAGCTAAAAAACTGTGAACGCCGCTTCGGATGCCGCAGATACCGTCCAGCGATCCTGGTCCGAGAAATTTCGCGACGCCTTTCGCGGCGTCAGGTCGGGCGTCCGCGGTCAGAGCAGTTTTCGCGTCCATTTGTTCGCCGCCGCGGCCGTCGTTGCCGCCGGCGTTGCTTTGCGCATTAACCGGATCGAGTGGTGTCTGCTCGTGCTCTGCATCGGCGGCGTGCTGGTCGCCGAAATGCTCAACAGCGCGCTGGAATCGATGGCCAAAGCCATCACCGGCGAGCGCCATCCGCATCTAGGCAACTCGCTGGACATCGGCAGCGCAGCCGTGCTGTTGGCCGCGATTGCAGCCTCGATCGTGGGCGCAATCATTTTTGGTCACCGGGCGGGGGTGCTGGCCGGGTGGTGGTAATGGGGAAGGATGAAGGATGAAGGCGGAAGGATGAAGTGCGCCAGTTCTGGCCCAATTCATCATTCAGCATTCCTACTTCTGCATTTTCCGTCCCCGCCCCTTGTTTCGCCGCTTCCCGGGGGGTATTATAGCGGTTTCGCCCGGTTTGGAGGATTTTTGTCATGCGCCACGTCCTGTCGGCTTTGGTCCAAAACGTGCCCGGCGTGCTTTCGCACATCTCGGGCATGTTGGCCTCGCGCGGCTACAACATCGACAGCTTGGCGGTGGGGGAAACCGAAGACCCCCACCTGTCCCGCATGACGTTCGTCGTCGTCGGCGACGACAATGTGTTGGATCAGGTCCGAAAACAGCTCGAAAAGATTGTCACCGTCGTCCAGGTCGACGACATCGGCGCCTCGGACCACGTCGAGCGCGACCTGATGTTGATTAAAGTGTCGACCGCCGGCGGCGGCCGGAGCGAAATCCGCGAGTTGACGGAAATTTTCCGCGGCCGGATCGTCGACGTCGCGCCCGACATGGTCATGATCGAAATCTCCGGCCAGGAGCGAAAAATCGAGGCGTTCATCGAAATGGTGCGCCCGTTTGGAATTATCGAATTGGTCCGCACCGGTCGCATCGCGATGGTGCGGGGAAGAAGTAGTGGCTAGTGGTTAGTGGCTAGTGGTTAGTATTCAGCGCAATCGCTCATCAAATGGGAAAAGCACTGTCATTCTGATCGCAGCGAAGAATCTGCAGCATCTGATACTGTATAAGAGATTCTTCGCTACGCTCAGAATGGCGGGTATCCTGTGAATGGTTGCGCACTCAACGCACTAGCCACTAGCCACTAGCCACTAGCCACTAACCACTGAGGACCCCCATGCCTGCTAAAACCTATTACGACAAAGACGCCGACCTCTCGCTGTTGAAGGGCAAAACGATCGCCATCCTGGGCTACGGCTCGCAGGGACACGGCCACGCCCAAAACCTCCGCGACAGCGGATGCAACGTGATCGTGGCCGAACTGCCCGGCACGCCCAACTACGAGCAGGCGGTCAAAGACGGTTTCCAGCCCATTTCGGCCGCCGAAGCCACGAAAAAGGCCGACATCATCACGATCCTTCTGCCCGACGAAATCCAGGGCGAGGTCTTTCGCGCCCACATTCGCGAAAACCTTTCGCCCGGCAACGTGCTGGTCTGTTCGCATGGGTTCAACGTTCATTACGGTCAGTTCGACCTGCCGAAGGGCGTTTCGACGATTCTTGTGGCCCCCAAGGGCCCCGGCCACCTCGTCCGCGCCGAGTATGTCCGCGGCGCCGGCGTGCCTTGCTTGATCGCCTTGGGCGAAGGCGCCGGACCCGACGCCCTGAAGATCGGCTTGGCCTACGCCAAGGGCATCGGCGGCACACGCGCCGGCGTGATCGAAACCACGTTTGCCGAAGAGACCGAAACCGACCTGTTCGGCGAGCAAGTCGTTCTGTGCGGCGGCCTCAGCGCGTTGATCAAGGCCGGGTTCGAGACCCTGGTCGAGGCCGGCTACCAGCCCGAAATGGCCTATTTCGAGTGCGTCCACGAGGTGAAGCTGATCGTCGACCTG
>CAYMQL010000502.1:0-2422 GCA_964392255.1 uncultured Planctomycetaceae bacterium
CGTTCATAGCGTGCTTTTTCCGGCGTTCTCCGACACGAAAACGCAAGAGCGTTTTCGCGATCCCGCGGTGCTGACGGCGCCCGAACGCCGCCGCGGGTTGGCGGGCGAGGTGGATCATGTTGCTTGGCTGCTGGGCGTCAACTTCACGGTGCAGATTGTGCCGGCGGCAGACGGCAAAGTATTACATGTGCTTTGCGGCCAAAGCGAGTCGGTGCGGCGGCAAGGACAATCGCTGTATCACGATGCCTGGGATTGGTCGGACGCGGGCCGCGCGCGGCTGGTCGTAGCCGGCCTCGACGGCGGCGGCGATCAGCAGACTTGGGAGAACGTGGGACGTGCGCTGCAAGCCGCCGGTCGTTTTGTCGAGCCGGACGGCGCGATTGCCGTCTGTTGCGAATTGACCGAACGGCCGGGGCCGGCAATGCGTCATGCGTGCGGCGCAACCACGTCGGCGGATGCTCTGCGTTGGATTGGCAAGCGCCGGCCGCTCGACGCCTTGCCCGCCGCACAACTTGCGGTTGCCCTCGACCAGTACAAAGTTTACTTGCTCAGCCGGCTCGACGCGGCGGCGGTCGAGGACTTGAATATCGTGCCGCTGGCCAATTCGGACGAGTTAGCCCGGCTGGTGCGGCAGCATCCATCGTGCATCCTGCTTTCGAACGCTCCGTATGTAACAACAAAAGAATGATGATTGATGATTGATGATTGACGAATCGAAGACGATTGGTGCGTTTGGGGCCTATTGATCATTCATCATTCATCATTCATCATTTTCTGCCATGTCTGACATCGCCCGTCGAATCGCCGAGAACGTTGCCCGGGTACGCGAGCAGATCGCCGATGCGGCGGGGCGATCGGGCCGGACGGCCGACCGGATTACGCTTGTGGCGGTGACAAAATACGTGTCGGCCGACATGGTTCGCCCTTTGGCGGCGGCCGGATGCGCGGACCTGGGCGAGAGCCGTCCGCAACAGCTTTGGGAAAAGGCGGCGGCGCTGGCCGATTTGCCGGTGCGCTGGCACATGATCGGCCATTTGCAGCGGAACAAAATTCGGCGGACTCTGCCGCTGGCGGCAATGATCCATTCGATCGACAGCGTGCGTCTGTTGTCGGCGATCGAGGAGGAACAAGCGCCGCCCGTGCCCGTGCTGTTGGAAGTCAACATATCGGGCGAAGAGGCGAAGCACGGTTTTCAGCCCGAGGCGATCGAGCCGCTGCTGGCCGAATTGGCCGCGTATCGTCGCGTCGCCGTGCGTGGGCTGATGTGCATGGCGGGTCTGGAAGGCGGGCTCGACGCGGCCCGGCGCGATTTTGCGGCGCTGCGCGCGCTTCGCGACCGGCTGCGGCCGCGGTGCCCGCCCGGCATGGCGATGGACGAGCTTTCGATGGGCATGAGCGGCGATTTCGAGGCGGCCATCGAAGAAGGCGCCACGTTGGTCCGCATCGGCTCGGCCCTGTTCGAGGGCGTCGGCTAGTGCGCATTCGATGCTTGTTGCGCGGGCCGCATGCCGCTACAATTGGGTGTTATCCGTTCTTTCGGCCGTGTTCTCAGGAGAATCAAACCATGCAAAAAGTGCGCTACGGTTTCGTCGGCGGCGGATTTATCGCCGGGTTTCAACTCCGTGCCCTTTGCGAAGTGCCGGGCGTCGAGGTGGTCGGGTTTGTATCGAAAGACCCGGTCGATCATCTGATCCGATTCGCCGCTTCGCACGGTTTGGGCGAAGCCCGGGCGTTCGCCAACGTGACGGAACTGGCCAAGCACGTCGACGTGGTGGCCATTTGCGCGCCGAATTTTGTGCGGCTGCAAATTGTCGAGGAACTGGTGGCGGCGGTCAAAGCCGGCGCGGAGGTGAAAGCGGTCATTTGCGAGAAACCGCTGGCCCGGAACATGGTCGAAGGCCGGCGCATGGTTCAGTTGATCCGCGAGATACCGGTGATCGACGCTTATTTTGAAAACCAACTTCACATGAAGGCGTTGGCGGCGCAGCGGTTGCAGCTTGCACCGGTCGTCGAGGCGATGGGGCCGCTGATGCTGGTCCGATCGGGCGAAGAACATGCCGGACCGCATAGCGCGTGGTTTTGGGATCCGACCCGGCAGGGCGGCGGCGTGATGAGCGACATGGGTTGCCATTGTTTGGCGGTCGGATGGTACGGGTTGACGCCGCCCGGCAAACCGGTCCGATTCCTCGAACCGCAGTCGGTCATGGCCGACTTGGCCCTGATGAAATGGGGGCGGCCGCGCTGGCAAAAAGACTTGAACGATCGTCTAGGCGTCGATTACTCAAAGACTCCGGCCGAAGATTTTGCAACCGGCATGGTCACGTACCGCAATCCGGAGAGCGGGCTGCTGTCGAAGGCCCAGTTCACCGTTTCCTGGATGTTCGACAAGCAGGGCCTTCGCCCTCGCATCGTCGGCGAGTTC
>CAYMQL010000502.1:2432-2718 GCA_964392255.1 uncultured Planctomycetaceae bacterium
TGCTGATCGACGGGTTAGGGCCCGGCTACGCCTTCGAGATGAACTCGCTCCGATCGCCGTTGGAGGTTTTCATCGGAGACGCGGCCGCTGCTAGTCTTTCGGACACGGAAACAGCCCTCGAAAAGCAGCAGGCCAGCCGCGGATTGCTCACCGTCCAGCCGAACGAACCCGACCTGTACGGATACACCGATGAGAACGCCGACGTAGTGGCCGCGGTTCTGCACGGGCGCAAGCCGATGTTGGATTGGGAGTACGGCCTCGAAATCACCCGGCTGACGATGGCCGC
>CAYMQL010000503.1:0-2718 GCA_964392255.1 uncultured Planctomycetaceae bacterium
CCGGCAATGGGGACAGTCCCATTTTCGCTGACACGAAAATTGGGACAGTCCCCCAAAAACGGCTCGCAACGCTGCATCATCGCGCCGGGCGCAATGTCAACATCCGGCTGCATCTATCCGCCGATGCTTGAGAATAACTGTCTTGGTTGTTCCGGTAAAATCGGCGGGTTAAGCGTTGGCGGGAACGCTTGCATTATAATCTCCCTCTGCAAGCGGGTCAAGAATTTGGCTCGCCTTCGGCAAGATCGATCTGGTTTCCAAATTTATTGCGGCTAAAAAAATGTCGCATCAAGCAAGAAAGCCGGGGGCTAAAAGCCCCCGGAATGAGCGTGACAGGGCGGCTTCGCTCCGGGCGCTCTTAGACCCCGGCCACGATGCGTTTCACACGCTCCCTATGCCGCTTGGTATCGCTCGACCTTCGCTCGATCAACCGTTACGCCCAACCCAAACGCCTGGGGCACGGCCGCCATGCCGTCGGCAATCTCCAGCGTGTCGGCCAGAACCGTGTCGCGCAATTGCCGCGTCGCAAGCTCGTTGCCGGCCGAAAACGCCGCGGTGGCGGCCGCCAGATGCAGCAATGCCGCCGTGGCAATTCCGACCGAGGGCCGGCTGCCCAACACCGGAATCGCGCCGCCTGCCGCGGCCACCGCCGCGCACGCCCGCGCCGGCGCAATCCCGCCGACTTGATCCAGGTCCACAATCAAAAAAGGCGCCGCGCCGCAACGCACCGCATTCAGCGCGTCGGTCGGGCTGTGTATCGCGCGCCACGCCGCCAGCGACACGGAGGCCTGCCGCCCTAGCGACGCGACGGCGTGCAAATCCCGCGTGTTGATCGGATCAATGAAAAACTGCACCCCGATATCTTCCATCCCGGCGGCCAGGTCCCGCGCCGTCTCCATATCGTAACGCTCCATCCCGTCGAACCGCAATTCCACGCGGTCGCCGGTCATCTCGCGAATCGCCGCCAAAGCGTCAATATCTTCCTCGGGCCGGCCGCACGCGGCAATCGTCTGCGTGTGAAATCCCTGTTCGGCCAGCTCGCGCGCGATCTGCGCCGTTTGTCCCGGCCGGCGCCCGGCCAGCCGGATCGAAAGCGGAACCCTCCGCCGATAGAATCCGCCGAGCAGATTGCACAGCGGCTGGCGCAGCGTTCGCCCCAGCGCGTCCCACACGGCCATCTCGATGGCCGACCGCAGTGCGGGCGGCCCGAGCGATTCCAGCGCGTGCAACTCCTGAATGTCGAAAATACTCCGGCCTTCGAGCACCGTCAGCAGGGCCTCGCGCCGCGCGGCCAGCTCGCCCGGCCGCCACGCAAGCCCCGACTCGCCCCAGCCTTCGACGCCCGCCGTCGTCAGCATCCGCACCAGCAGCGAATGGAACTGCGATTTCGAGTCGCTGTGGCCTATGCCCACCACGTACAATTCCAGGTCGTTGATCTTCATGAATTGCTCCGCAACGGTTCAGGCAAGGGAAATCGCAGTTGTTCGCGATGAATTTCGCGCGTCTCGACCGACGCGCCAAATCGGTCCTGCAACAACCTGACGCACCCCTCGACCAACTCCTCCGGCGCGCTGGCCCCCGCCGTAATCAACACCACGTCGTCCTCCGAGAACCACCCCGGCTCGATGTCGTCCGGGCCGTCGATCAAATACGCCTTCACGCCGCGCGATCGGGCCAGCTCCGCCAGCCGCCGACTGTTCGAGCTGTTCTGGCTGCCGACGACCAACACCGCGTCGGACTCGGCGGCCAAAACCCGCACCGCCTCCTGCCGGCTTTGCGTGGCGTAGCAAATGTCGTCTTTCGCGGGCCCCACAATCTGCGGAAACCGCTCGCGCAGCCGCCCGATGATCCGAGCCGCGTCGTCCACCGAAAGCGTGGTCTGCGTCACATAGGCCATCTTCGACGGGTTCGGCGATTCGATCCGATCCACGTCCGCAACCGTCTGAACCAGCCGAATCGACTCCGGGGCCTCGCCCATCGTGCCCAGCACCTCGTCGTGGCCCGCGTGACCAATCAATATCACCGTATATCCCTGCTCGGCGAAAACCTTGGCCTCGCGATGCACCTTCATCACCAACGGGCAGGTCGCATCGATCGTCTTCAGGCGGCGTTCGGCCGCCTGCCGCCGAATCTCCGGCGGAACGCCGTGGGCCGAATAGAGCAACACGGCCCCCTCCGGAACTTCCGCCAGAGCATCGACAAACACGACGCCTTGCCGCCGAAAACGATCGACCACCCACTTGTTGTGGACAATCTCGTGATACACGTACAAGGGCGTGCCGTAGGCCTGAATAGCCAGCTCCAACGCCTCGATCGCCATGTTTACGCCCGCGCAAAACCCGCGCGGCGCGGCCAAAATCACTCGCATGGTTTCCTCATTGCCTAAAACCTATCATAATGAGATGCCATGCAGTGGGCGAGGGTCCCCGCGATGATCGCACCGCTCGCCGCCCCCCCAACCTCGAGCCCCTAACCACTTGCCCCCCCCGGCCTATGTTCGCCAACGATTTGCAGCGTTACGGCCCCGAGGCCCCCCGCGCAGCACCGCCCTCGTTGCGCCAAAGCCGGCGCTACTGCCGCCGGTTGGCCCGGCGACATTACGAAAACTTCACCGTTGCCAGCCGGCTTCTGCCGCGGCGGCTCCGCCAGCACCTCGCCAACCTGTACGCCTATTGCCGCTGGGCCGACGATCTGGCCGACGAGATTGGCGACGCTCGC
>CAYMQL010000504.1:0-2716 GCA_964392255.1 uncultured Planctomycetaceae bacterium
TGGGCGATCACCGACCAGCTTCGCCGTCGCGGAATCGACGTATTGACCGCACAGGAGGATGGCGCCGTCAGATCGTCCGACGAAGCTATTCTTCAAAAGGCCGTCACGCTCAACCGCGTGGTGTTTACTCAAGACATCCGATTCAAGTTTCTCGCCGAACAGTGGCAGCAAGAAGGACGTTCCTTTGCGGGACTTTTGTTCGGTCACCAATTGCGCGGCACCATCGGGCAGTACGTTAGCAATCTGGAATTGATCGCCAGGGCATCGGAACCGACCGAATGGCGAAACACCGTCGGCCACTTGCCATTCTGATTTCTCGCCCAAGGCGGCAAGGCGACGATTCACCGCTTGTGCTATTCTACAAACTCCGGCTCAACCAGCGTCGGGATGACGCCGGCCTTGTGACCTTCGGCCAATAGTCGGGCGACGGCTTGGCGGCCGACGGGACCGAAATCGAGCGTCCAATCGTTCACGTACATCTCGACGAACTGGTCGGCCTTGGCATGGGTTAGTCCGCGGCCGAATCCCAAGGCGTACTCGAGCGCCTCTTCGCGATGTTCCAGGCCGTACTGGATGCTTTCGCGAAGCAACCGGTGTACGTCGCGGATGGCCTCCGGGCCGAGGTCTTTGCGAATGCCGTTGGCGCCCAGCGGCAAAGGCAGGCCCGTGTGCTCGAACCACCACGCCCCCGTGTCGACGACCAACTGCAACTGCTGGTCGGCATAGGTGAGCTGTCCCTCGTGGATCACTAAGCCCGCGTCGATGCGGCGTCCTTGGTACTCGCCGGCGGCCACGGCGTCGAGAATCCGGTCGAACGGCACAAGGACATGCTCGAACTCGACGCCCAGGCACAGCCGCAGCGCCAAATAGGCCGTGGTTCGAAGCCCCGGCACGGCGATCGTCGAGCCGGCCAATTCGCCGAGCGTCATGGCGCGCCGGGCCACGACCATTGGGCCGTAGCGGTCGCCCATGCTCGCGCCGCACGAACACAAAATGTATCGATCGCTCAGGTACGCATAGGCATGAAGGCTGACGGCGGTTAGTTCCAACTCGCCCTCGAGCGCGCGGCGGTTGAGCGTCTCGATGTCGACCAACTCGTGCGTGAAGCGATAAGGCCCGGTGTCGATCTTGCCCTTGGCCAGGGCATAGAACATGAAGGCGTCGTCGGGATCGGGGCTGTGCCCGACGCGGATCGGCCGCGTCGACTCGCCGGCCGGCTTTCGTTGGGCAATCACAGTTGGCCCGCCTTGCGATTTTCCCGCTGAATCGCCTCAAAAACTTCCTGGCGATGAACGGGCACCTCGGCCGGCGCTTGAATGCCCAAGCGAACCTTGTCGCCCCGAATATCGACAATCGTCACGACGACTTTGTCGCCGATCACGATGCTCTCGTCGCGCGATCGTGATAGAACAAGCATCGCGGGCTCCTTCCAAGAACGAATCCGTGTGCGCCAACCATTGGCTGGAGGCAATCCACGCAGTATGTATCGTCCCTGGAAAGCGCGAAAACCTAGAGAATATGCCCGGCTAAAGACGACTGCGGCGACATTTCTTCCGGTCAGGCATTATGATAACGAATTTAACGACAGAAGGCCCGGCGACGCCGGACTTGCCCAACGTGTTTGGCAATAGATTGCGGTTCAAACCGCAGCGGACAATCCCGCCGGCGGAACGATGGGTGGAAATGCGGATCAACGCATCACTTGCGGCGTGGCGCGGCGGGCCGTCCATCCGTTCGACGGCAGTGATTGCGCCGACTCGGTCGACTGGTCGGCGAGCATCGGGGCCTGCGCCCCGGATGCGTCGGACGGTGCGTCGACGACACGTTCGGTCACCGAAATGATCTGCTCGGAGCCCGGCACGTCGCCCAGGCGGACTTTGCCATTGGCTGCCTGCAAAACACGATCGTTCATCGGGGTCTTTGCGACCGATTGACGCTGGGGGCGGTTTCGGCGCGAAATCTGCTCGACGGAGGCCGCCGGAACCGGCTGAACGCCTGAATCGGGCGAAACATACACGTCGGGCGAACCGTCGAGGATCGAGCCGACCCGATCGCACCACGCACACGGCGGCCGAGCGGCCCCTGTGTAGACCGGTCCACAATAATCATAAGGATGGCAACACATCGTGCATCCGGCCGCAACACAAGCAATCGCAGCCATGCCCAAACCCAAGAAGACGCGGCACATAAGATTCCCCCCGAAAAGTGGCGCGAACCGTAGCATCTATTGAAAAGAGCTACACGCTATTCTTCGGCCGAAAATGTTTCCTAATCCGCATTATTTCACTCGAAACCATCAGGCCGATTCGCATTGCACGGGGTTTTGGGCAGCTTTGGCGGTCTACATACAGAAAAAAAGCCGGACCTGCGATATGCACAGGTCCGGCTTGGGTCATTCTCGGACTCAAGACGGTCGGAACTCAGGCTGGGAGTAGCCCGAGCCCGCTAAGTCTGGAATGCTTAGGTGGTCTTCGGAGCCGGGGCCGGCGGCGGGGCCGTCGGAGCGGCGGCGGGAGCTGCCTTGTCGCAGCAGCCGACCGGCTCGCAGCACTTCGGCTCGCAGGTCTTCGGACGGCAGGTCCGGGCCTTGCGGCAGCGCTTCGGGCAGCAGGTCTTCGGCTCACAAGTGGCCGGAGCGCATGCCTTCACTTCTTCACAAGCGGCCGGAGCGCAGCAGGTCTTCGGCTCGCAGGTCTTCGGACGGCAGGTCCGGACC
>CAYMQL010000505.1:0-2702 GCA_964392255.1 uncultured Planctomycetaceae bacterium
GCGGCTAAACGAAATTTTCCAATCCCTAATCCGTGCCCGGACTTCGCCGCGTGGACGCGGCGGCTAAACGAAATTTTCCAATCCCCAATCCCTGATCCCCAATCCCCAATCCCTCGCAATGTCCGACAACCCAAACCAATACGAAAATCCGCTGATTTCCCGCTACGCCTCGGCCGAGATGAGCGCGCTGTGGAGTCCGCAGCGGAAGTTCAGCACCTGGCGGCGGCTGTGGGAGGCGCTGGCCGAGGCCGAGGCCGAGTTGGGTCTGCCGATTACGCGGCAGCAAATCGACCAGCTCAAGGCCCATCTGGACGACATCGATTTCGCGGCGGCGGCCCAACATGAGCGGCGGCTGCGGCACGACGTGATGGCCCATGTCCACGCCTACGGCGACATCTGCCCCGAAGCGCGGCCGATCATTCATCTCGGGGCCACAAGCTGCTATGTGACCGACAACACCGATCTGTTGCTGCTGCGCGAGGGACTGTGCATGATCGCCAGCCGGGTCGCCGCGGTCATCGGCCGGCTGGCTCAATTCGCCGCGAAATATCGCGACCTGCCCTGTTTGGGCTTTACGCATCTCCAGCCGGCCCAGCCGACGACCGTGGGCAAGCGGGCTTGCCTCTGGGCTCACGATTTCGCTCTCGATCTGGCTGAAATCGAGCACCGCATCGCCGCCATCAAGGCGCTGGGCAGCAAAGGCACCACCGGCACGCAGGCGAGTTTCCTCGAATTGTTCCACGGCGACCACGCCAAGGTGAGAAAGCTCGATGAGCTGGTCTGCCGCAAGATCGGCTTCAGCGCCGCCTATCCCGTCAGCGGGCAGACTTATTCGCGCAAGATCGATTCGCAAGTGCTCGGCGTGCTTTCCGGCGCGGCCCAAAGCGCCCACAAGATGGCTACCGATCTGCGGCTTCTGGCCCATCGCAAGGAAGTCGAAGAACCGTTCGAGAAAGAACAAATCGGTTCGTCGGCGATGGCCTACAAACGAAATCCGATGCGGAGCGAACGCATTTGTTCGCTGGCACGCTTTGTGACCAGCCTCGAATCGAGCGCGGCCCAAACGGCGGCGGTGCAGTGGCTCGAACGGACGCTCGACGACAGCGCAAACCGACGGCTGACGCTGCCGCAAGCGTTTCTGGCGACCGACGCCGTGCTGATCTTGTGCCAGAACGTAACGGCCGGGCTGGTGGTGTATCCGAAAGTGATTGCCGCGCATCTCGAAGCCGAGTTGCCGTTCATGGCCACGGAAAATATCTTGATGGCGGCCGTTGCGGCCGGCGGCGATCGGCAGGAGCTGCACGAGCGGATTCGCCGGCACAGCCAGGCGGCAGCCGCCGTGGTGAAAGAGCAGGGCGGAACGAACGATCTGTTGGCGCGGCTGGCCGGCGATCCGGCCTTTGCGAAGGTCAATCTGGCGGCAGAGCTGGCACCCGGGAAATTCGTTGGTCGGGCGCCGCAGCAGGTGGACGAATTTCTCGCCGAAACGGTCGAGCCGATTCTGGCGAAGTATGGCGCGGCGAGCGATTCGGCCGAGGTGCGGATCTAGCGGTCCGTCAAATCATTTCGCGCTCCATGCAAGGAGCGGCTTTGAGACATGGCGCTCGGCCTTAGCCGATTTCATCCAACAGCCGCTCGATGGCGGCGTCGAGTTTTTCGCTGGTGTCGTACGTGCCGGCGGCGATCTGCTGCCGCACCGCCTCGACGCGGTCTTCGCGGATGTCGGGAAGCTGGCGGACTTGCTCCACAAGCTGTGCGGCCTCGGAGATGTCGATCTGATCGACGATCTGCGACGGCTCGGGCTGGAAGGCCTGTTGGGCCGGATGCAGGCTGTGGGGCGCGGCAATCGACTGGGGACCGTGCAACTGACTGGGACCGTAGATGTGCATTGCTTTTTTCTCCTTCGAGCGAACTGGCACTCGTGTCATCGGCCGCTGCCATGCGGCGGATTCAGCCAATCGCAAGGAACGACGGCTGGTAGCGAAAACAGGCCCTCAAAACATTGTAACGCTTGTGCGGTCGTGCTTTCTTGCCTAATGATGCACGGCGGAAGCATCGGTTGTTTTTGGTCAACGTCGTGCCGCTTACAACCGCGCGACTCGTTGCCGACAACACCGACCGCGTCGAACAAAACTCCTCCATGAGTTCTACGTGCCTTTGCGGTGCTGGCGAATATACCTATTATGCACCGCCGCCCGCCGGCGGCCAAGCGGAATCCGTTGAAGGAACCGCAATCGCCGGCACTATTGCAATCTACGGATCGCGGCCGCGGCAGGTTCAGATCCGAAGCTGCGACTTGCCGAAACCGCCCAACGAATGATGCGAAATGTGGAAAACAGCGGGATTATAGGGTGTTGCCGAAAACTGGACAAGATCGATCCAGCGCAGGCAAATCACTCGGCGGAGGGGGGCGCGCCGGTTGCTACTGCATCAAGTTCACCACAGGGCACGGAGGAATGCAAATGCCGTGTATTCCGCCTTTTGCCTATCTCCGTGCCGTGGTGAACTTATCGCTGTAGTATTAACAGGCCAGAGAGTCGGAGGCGCGCTCGGCGTCGGTCGGTTTGGCGGCGACGGCGGGCTTGTCTTCCTCGGGCTCAAGCCGCGGACGCATCCAGAGAAAGAACGCGGCCGAGACGGCTCCGGCGTCAATGCCGAGCGTTGTGCCCAGCCACGAGTCGAGCCTGAATCCCACGTCCTCG
>CAYMQL010000506.1:0-2701 GCA_964392255.1 uncultured Planctomycetaceae bacterium
TCCATTGACACAAATAGAGGTTCGGACCTAACCTACTGTCATGTTCCAAGCGCTTTCCGCCGTGAGTCGCCCTTAAAAACCTTACCATCGGCAAGTTCGTCATCGGCCAGCGTGCCGTCAACCAAGGAAGAAAGAACCCTCGTCTCGCCTGCTTTGCGGACCTCAAGGTCGATTCCCGCTTGTTGGCACTTGTATGCCAGGATGCTCTGCATTTGGCTCCAATCCCAACTTGAGTTGTCTCGATGATCGGGAAGTTTGCCGGCGGTATGCAGGAAACGACTCTCACGTACTGGTCCTATCGGCAGGAGATAAACGAGCCTTCCGCACTTGTGCAATACGCACAAATCCACAGCCTGCTTTGCGGCCAGTTGGTTGGCGGTCTTCACGAAGTCCTTCCAGCGATCCTTGAGCTTAACGATCTTGCCGACTGCCCGATCGCGGCCGTGGCCCTTCCGGGCAGAACTGGCGTGCTGATAGGACTCCTGCCGCCCCCAGCGGTCGGTAAGCAACTGCTGGCGAACGTAAGCCACGTGCTTGCCGTCCCGGCCGCCGACGTAGTGATGATAGCCGTCAATTCGCAGCCACCACGGCCGCTTCACGGCAGGACGCAGGAATGCGGTGCGATGAGCCTCAACTTCCGATTTCGTTTCTCCCTTCCTTGGCTGATAGTAGATGTGGGCAAGCCACTTGCCGCTGGATTCGTAATAGACCAGATTCGAGCCGGCGAAGACAAATTCACCGTTCACAATCTGCCACAAAATGCGCGTCTGCCTGTTGCTCCGCAACCGACAAACGTCCTTGGTGCTCGTGGCATAACTGCGTTCCGGCCGCTCAATCCGATCAACACGAACCTGGAGTTGGAAGGAGTCATTGTCCGTTGCCGGAACAATGATTTCGCTGTTGCCTTTGTCGAAGGGAATGGGCAAAACCCCGGATGAACTTGGATACTCCCCATCATCGGCGAGTATTCGCATCCACCTTGGCACAGCGCCCCTGCTGGACTTCATGTGGAACGCACGTCTTCCAAGAATTTGAAGAGTAAGGTCGATACACCTGTTGTTCAGTTCAGGATACGCTGACCTGACTTCCGCACGAATCGCGGAAGTCATCTCGTTGGTCAAGCACTGAACTTGGCAAACAGGAGGGCTGCCTTTGCCTCCCGCCTTATGCCAAGCCCGCAATTCGGCAAGGTACTCTCGTACCCGAGCAGGATTGCCAAGCTGGTTGTGGGCAGAAAGCCAACCGCGCCAGAAACAGTTGGTCACTCGCTTCACGGATTGCCCCAAGGACTTCCATCGGCTTCTCGTTTCCGAGTCCAGCCCGATAATCCGAAAGCGAACGACTTTGACCCGACCTTTTCCCGTGGCCACACCAATTCCCTCCAGGCGGCGTCACTCCATTGCGCCTCCTTCCGCTACGAAAGAAACATGACTCTGGTGAGTGCTTCGCCGCGCTCGAAGTCGGCAGCTTTTCTCACCTTCACGGTCGTAGGCGACCGTCTCGTCTCCATAGTGAGACACCGTAGTATAAAACGAAGTCACCTCGGGCAGAAGCCCAATCCCAGGTCCGCCAATGACCGAGCTTGCCGATTATCCCCAAATTGCCGATTATGCCGATATTGCCGCCGGAATGCCCAACCGATGTAGCTTGGCGGCCATTCTTCCCATTCTCGACTGCTCAATTGGTGCGGAAGACGCTTAATCTCGTCGATTGCCGACAGACTCAACACAACCGCACCTAGCCGCCCACCCCAGGTGGCGGCGACCGGCTGGGTCAGCCGCAACGAAATTAGCATAGGTCCGATACTCTAAGCGGGCTTCTAATTCCTATAGCAGGTTATAGGGACGACGCCTATACGGCATTGGCGTAGCTCCAGAGATAGCCCCGGTACGGCGTGCCTTTCTTCAAGGCCGTCTGCAAATGCCGCTCGCCGCAGCCAACGGCACGAGATGCTTTCCCAATGCTTGCGAACTCGTGTGCGGTCGCGCCCGTGTCAGGGTTGATCGCACACACGGGTTTGGAAGGCCCGCGCGAGGGAACTTGATTGTCCTTTACAACCAAGGCATCGCGCAAAGCGATCGTGCCGCGATCAACCAGCGTCTCCGCTGCTTCTTCGGTGACACGGAGCATCTCGGCGATTTCCGAGATCGTCATGCCGCGCGCATGGAAAAGCTCGACGGCATCCTTCTGCTCCGGCGGGAGATGACTTAGTGCCGCCTTCACGTCATCGGGAAGCTCCTTCTTCGGCGGCGCATCCGATTCAGCCGACAACGACCGGGAATCAACAAAATCGCGGTGCTTGGGCATAACGCTACCGTCATGCTCCGCGTCATCCTCGATTCGGGCCGTAGGCTCGAAGGTCTCTTGCGAGACCATGCCGTCTCGCACCCCGCTCCTATCGTGCTCCTTGAAATTGAGCGCCGCGTTCTGCGTCATCTTGAACAGGAAGCTCTCAGCCGACATGATCGGCTGCGGCTCCACTTCGACGAGCCTGCAAAAGACATCCTGCACCACATCCTCGGCGTCATCGAGCGAGTGCAGGATGCGAACCGCGACGGAAAGCATTTTCCGCCGCATCCGCTCGTAGAGGATGGCGAGCAGATCGCCGTCCTTGGTTTCGAGGTATTCGGTCAACACTTCTTCGCTAGTGCGTTCCATATAAGGAACTCCTGTACATAGTGTTAGAGGGGAACGTTGCCGC
>CAYMQL010000507.1:0-2694 GCA_964392255.1 uncultured Planctomycetaceae bacterium
GCCCGCAGCGTATTGATCAACCCCAGCGTTGATATGGCGGTGTTTGAAACGGCCCGGGGCGGCATCCTGCGCGAAGGGCTTGCCTTCGACTTCTGCGACGTGGCCGTGGTGACGAACCTCGGCGACGGCGATCATCTGGGCCTGAGCGACATTAATACGGTCGAGGATTTGGCCAAGGTGAAGCGTTGCATCGTCGAAGCGGTCGCCCCAAGCGGCTACGCCGTGTTGAACGCCGAGGATCCGTTGGTGGTCGAGATGGCGGCGCGCTGCCCCGGCGAAGCGGTTTTCTTCGCCGTCAATCCCGATCATCCGGTCATCGTGGGTCACCGCGGCGCGGGGGGCCGGGCGGTTTTCGTCCGCGACCGTCAAATTGTCGTCGCCGTAGGCGAGCGCGAGGAGGCGGTGGTTTCGCTTGATCGCCTGCCGCTGACCCGCAACGGACAAGTGACGTTCCAGGTGGAAAACTCGCTGGCCGCGGTTGCGGCGGCCTGGTTGTTGGGAATTCCGCTGGAATTGATACGCACTCGGGCCGAGTCGATCGCCGCCGACAGTGAAAAAGTGCCGGGCCGCTTCAATGTTTTGGAGATCGAGGGGGCCACGGTCGTGGTCGACTACGGTCACAACGCCCACTCGCTGACGGCCGTCATCCAGGCGATCGAGGCCTTTCCGCACCAGCACCGGACGTGCGTCTATTCGACCGCGGGCGACCGCCGCGACTGCGACATTATTCGCCAAGGCGAACTGCTCGGCGCCGCGTTCGACCGGGTGATTCTCTACGAGGATCATTACCGCCGCGGCCGCGCCGAGGGCGAGATCATCGGCCTGTTCCGCAAAGGGCTGGAAGCGGCCCCGCGGACGAAAGACATCGTCGATGTGAACGGGGCAACGAAGGCGGCCGAGCTGGCGCTTAGCACCGCCGTGCCCGGCGAACTTGTCGTTTTGCAGGCCGACGCCATCGACGAAACGATGCAGTGGCTCCGCGGCTATCTTGCGGGCCTGGCAGCGAAAGAGGGCGAGCCGATCGACGAACCTGTGCTTGCACCCTCGGCGGTCAAGACGCCGGCCGAGGCGGTCGCCGCCGCCAAGATTCAGAACGCCATACTGGCCGAGGCCCAAACCGCGGCCAAATTCTGATTTCCGCCGCATCGGGCCGGAACAGAATAACCATCGTCGGCCAACGGCAATCGCGTAAGACGGATTGCGATGCGTCCGGATTGCGATTTTCACGCAGAGCGTTGCGATATTTGTGCAAACGGCGCGAATCTGCACTGTGCCGAAACCAGCTTGACGATGTCGCTCGGCAACTGCTTGCTTGCGGCATTGTTTCGCGGTATGCTGAGTGCGTTATGGCTTTCGCCCAAGGGGTTGACCACGGCAAAGGGGACAGTCCCCGATTCCGCATAAGTATCCTACGCGCCGCGAAAGCGGTCCCGCCTTTCAAACTCCTTCCTTCCTCTAGCTTTGGGAGTTCACACGTCATGGTCGCAATCTTTGCACGCCGCTTGGCTTGGGTTGTCGTTGTTGGTTTGATTTGTTCGACGGCGTCGGGTGCCAATCGATGGGAGGGCCGCGTGGCCGGCGCGCCGGAGGGCTGGTCGGTCGATGCGCCGCGCGAGGAGATCAAGCCTGCTTTTGCGTATGATCCGAAGGGCGGCCCCGACGGGGCGGAGGCCTTCATTATTCAAGCCGACGACTGCGAAGGGCTCGACGGCGGTTGGATGAAGACGTTTCCGGTCGAGGGCGGCCGCTGGTATCGGTTTTCGGCTGTGCGAAAAGCGGAGGACGTCGCCATTCCGCGGCGCAGCGTCGTGCCGAAGATCAACTGGCTCGGTGCAGACGGCAAAAGCGTGCCGCTCGACGACATGGGCGTTCAGGGATACTTGCAAAACTGGCGCCGCCCAAGCAAGGCCGAAACCGAACATCCCTACGACGGCGCCGCCGACGCCGACGGCTGGACCGAGGTTTCCGGTGTCTATCATGTCCCGTCGAAAGCGACGCAGGCGGTGGTCGAGCTGCGCTTGGTTTGGGCCCCGAACGGAAAGGTCACGTGGAGCAAGGTGGAATTGAAGGAAATTGCGCCGCTGCCGCCGCGAAAGGTGCGATTGGCTGCGGTTCATTTTCAGCCGCGCGGCGCAAAAACGCCCGAGGAAAGCTGCCGGCTGTATGCCCCGATGATCGAGGAGGCCGCTCGGCAAAAGGCCGATCTGGTCGTGCTGGGCGAAGTGGTGTCGATGGCTTACAACGGTTACACGAAGGCACAGGCCGCCGAGCCGATGCCCGGTCCTTCGACCGAGTATTTCGGAACGTTGGCCAAGAAGCACGATTTGTACATCGTGGCGGGGTTGGTCGAACGCGACGGCCGCCTGATCTACAACGTTGCCGCGCTGATCGGCCCGGACGGAAAGCTGGTGGGCAAGTATCGCAAGGTCACCCTGCCGCGAGGCGAGGTCGCCGGCGGCACGATGGCCGGCAGCGAATATCCCGTCTTCCAAACGCGGTTCGGCAAGGTCGGCATGATGATCTGCTACGATGGGTTCTTCCCCGAGGTCTCGCGCCAATTGGCCATCAACGGGGTCGAAGTGATCGCCTGGCCGGTCTGGGGATGCAATCCGGACCTAGCCAAGGCCCGGGCGCTGGACAACCAAATTTACATCGTCAGCAGCACCTTTGAGCCGACGTCGAGTAACTGGATGC
>CAYMQL010000508.1:0-2689 GCA_964392255.1 uncultured Planctomycetaceae bacterium
TGGATCTGCAACGACGGTCGGTACGACTACCCGCACGTTCATAATCCTCGCCGCATCGCTCAACCACAGCGCCGCGACGATGGGAAGTCGATTTCTCTTGATTGGACGGGCCTACCAAGCAAGTTGACGGCGCGTTTGCGCGCGGCCGGGCGTTTGGCGGCGGTGGTTTCGCCGTTTCTGACCGTCGAAGAGGCGTATCTGCTCTGCCGGCTGGTCCGCGGGATCGATCCCGAGGCGTTTTTGGCGATGGGGCCTGTGCCGATGGAGGGCGAAGACGAGCGTTTTCCGAACGGATTCGTGATTTCAGCCGAAAAATGCCCGAACCGACGCGGCGTCGAAGCGATTGTTGCCCATTTTGCTCGCCGCCCGGTGCGGTTCGAGGATTTTTTGGCGGAATTAGACCGCGGCGCGTTCCGCGGTGCGTGGCTCTCGGGCGGATACAAGCACGATTGGATCGACGAGCCCACGGCGCAAAAGTTCAAGCGGCTGGAATTGCTGATCGTTCAAGACCTTTTCCCCTCGCCGCTTTCGCAGGTTGCCGACTATGTATTGCCCGGCGCGGCCTATGCCGAGCGCGAGGGCTGTTATGTCAACCGCTGCGACCAACTGCAACGCGCGTCGCGGGCGATTCGTCCGCCGGCGGGCGTACGATCCGAGGGCAGCGTGTTGTGGGAGCTTTCCGGTCGGAAGGGGTTGTACGACGCGCAGACGGTGCTGCACGAAGCGGCCCGCGAAATACTATATTTCTCCGCTATCACCGGGCCCGTGCCCGAGACGGGCGTTGATCTCCGATCGAACATGCTGGCATGAGTATGAAAATGAACGTAACGAATAAATTGGAAATCGGATCATGCGCGAGATCATTGAACCGCTGGTAAAGATCGCCGTGCTAATCGGCGGGCTGATGGGCGCCGCGGCGTATCTGGTGCTTGTCGAACGCTGGATCGCGGCGTGGGTGCAAGACCGGCGCGGTCCGAATCGGGTCGGCATTCCGCTGACGAAGATTCGGCTGTTCGGCCTGGGCCAGCCGATCGCCGACGGCGTGAAGTTTATTTTCAAGGGCGAGTTCATGCCCAGCAACGTCGATCGGGTGTTGTTTCTTGTGGCGCCGTTGACGATGTTCGTGGCCGCAATGGCGGCGTTCGCGGTAATTCCGATCGGCGACATAATTCCGCCGCAGATATTTCCGGACTCGTGGGCCCTGGCGTCGCCGATCTCTCTGACGGTTGCCCCCGGAATCGACGTAGGCATGATCTATGTGTTCGCCGCCGGCGGCATCGCCGTCTACGGCGTGGTGTTGGGCGGCTGGGCCAGCAACAACAAATACAGCTTTCTAGGCGGGCTGCGCAGCGGCGCCCAGTTGATCTCCTATGAGCTGCCGTTGGGATTGGGCATTCTCGGCGTCGTGCTTGCGTCGGGCTCGTTGCGGCTCGACGCCATTATTCAGCAGCAGGCCCAATCGGGCGTGTGGAACGCGCTGGCCCAGCCGCTTGGATTCGTCGTGTTCTGCGTGGCGGCATTCGCCGAGGCCGCGCGGCTGCCGTTCGACCTGCCCGAGGCCGAGCAGGAACTCGTCGGCGGTTATCACACCGAATACTCCGGCATCAAGCTGATGTTGTATCTTGTGGCGGAGTTTCTGCACATGGTCACTGCGGCTTTTTTGATCGTGGTTCTTTATCTTGGCGGCTGGCACTTCTGGGGTGTGACGGGCTCGGCCGGGCAAATCGGCTGGGCCGAGGCCTTGTTGCGGATAATCGTCCTGTTGGGCAAAGTGATGGCCGTGATCCTGTTTTTTATGCTCGCCCGATGGAGCTGGCCTCGATTCCGCTTCGACCAGTTGATGGACCTCGGCTGGAAGATCATGATTCCTTGGGGATTGATCAATTTCGTCGCCGTGGCGGTGTGGCTTGAATACGGCGGCCGTCTGGCGGGGTTTGCGGCGCTCTGGCCCGATCGTGGCATGGTCGCGGCCGGCTGGGCGACGATGGCGGTCGTTTGGCTGGCCACCGTCGCGATCGATCCCACGCGATCCGACAACCGACCGCGGCGCGAGGTGCGATCATGAAACCGCAAGACAAAAACATCGATTGGGTCAAGACGCCGCGGCTGGGGCCGGCGGGCAAGTCGTATCTGCTGCTGTTCGCCCAGGGTCTGACGACCACGCTGCGGCATCTGTTCAGTCGGAAGAAAACCGTGCAGTCGCCCGAGCAGCGCCACGAAATCCCCGATCCGCTGATCTATCGCGGCGTACACCGGCTGAACCGCGACGAGCAGGGCCGCGTCAAATGCGTGGCGTGCTTCCTTTGTGCGACGGCCTGCCCGGCGCATTGCATCGACATCGTGGCGGCGGAAAGCCCTTGGCCCGACCGCGAAAAGTATCCCCAGAGCTTCACAATCGACGAGTTGCGGTGTATCTTTTGCGGCATGTGCGAAGAGGCCTGTCCGGTCGACGCCATCGAGTTGACGAGTCTTTACGACCTGTCGGGCAAGAGCCGCGAAGAGATGATTTTCGACAAAGAGAAACTGTTAAGCGTATACGACCAAACCAAAGACGCCGAACCGATGAGGAGCAGGAGGGATTAGGGATCAGAGGTCAGGGAATTTATTTCCTAGTGCTTTGTCACAGTTAAGTTTTTGGGTGCCACTCAATGCCGTTTCCAATTCGGTCGGTTACGCCGTCTGTAAGTGC
>CAYMQL010000509.1:0-2685 GCA_964392255.1 uncultured Planctomycetaceae bacterium
AGCCACTAGCCACTAGCCACTAGCCACTAGCCACTAGCCACTAGCCACTAGCCACCAGCCACTGCCCACCAAGGAGTCCGTCATGGCCATCCGAATGGAAGTGATCCAGTTTTTCGACGACGCAAACCAGTCGATCGTGCAGCGGATTCCGCCCGAGGGCTCGACCGACATCAAGATCGGGGCCCAACTGATCGTCCAGGAGAACCAAGAGGCGGTGTTTCTGCGCGACGGCAAGGCCCTCGATACGTTCGGGCCCGGCCGGCACACGTTGACCACGGCCAATGTGCCGATCCTGACGCGGCTTTTGACGATCCCTTGGGAAAAGTCGCCGTTCCAGGCCTCGGTCTACTTCATCGGCAAGCAGACGTTCATCGATCAGAAGTGGGGCACCTTGCAGCCGATCGTCTTTCGCGACGCCGATTTCGGCATGGTCCGTCTGCGGAGCTTCGGCAAGTACTCGTTCCGCGTGGTCGACTCGCCGCTGCTGATCAACACGCTGGTCGGCACCCAAAACCGCTACACGACCGAAGCGGTTGCCTCGTACCTGAAAGACCTGATCGTCGCCCGGCTGGCCGATCTGCTGGGCACGCTAAAGATTGGGCTCTTGGATCTGCCGGCGAAATACGATGAAGTGGCCGCCGGCACGCGGGCGAAGCTGGCCGAGGAGTTCGCCAAGTACGGCCTCGAATTGGTCGACTTCTTCATCAACTCGATTACGCCGCCCGAAGAGGTCCAAAAGGCCATCGACGCCCGCAGCTCGATGGGGGCCGTCGGCGATCTGAACGCCTACATGCGATTCCAGGCCGCCAACAGCATGGCCAAGCTGGCCGAACAGGGCGGCGGCGGGGGCGGCGGAATGGCCGGCGGCGCGATGGGCATGGGCATGGGCGCCGGATTCGGCATGATGATGCCCGGCATGATCCAGCAAGCAATGGCCGCCAGCCAGGGATCTGTCGCGCCGCCAACTCCCGCCGCGGCGCCCGCGACCGATCCGAAGGCCGCGGTCCGCGCCGTGGCCGCGGCTGCCGGCTATGCGGTCGCCGAAGCGGCCGGAGCGTTGCAAATCACCGTGCCCGTCGGCGCGCTTCGCAAGCAGGTGGTCCACATCGAGTTCGGCCAGGCCGATCCGGCCGGCCACGCCTCGATCAACTACTGGTCGGTCTGCGGGCCGTATGTCGAGGCCAACGCGGCCGAGTTGTTGCGTTACAACGCCGGCATATTGCACGCCGCGCTGGCCGTCAAAAAAATCGGCGAGACCGACATGGTCGTTTTGCAGGCCAACCAGTTGGCCGAAGCCGTCGCGGCGATGGACATCAGCCGCGTGTTGTCGGCCATCGCATGGCAGGCCGATCAGATCGAGCAGAAGCTCGTCGGCGGCGATCAAAACTAGGCGGCGGTTGAAGTATAATGGATCAGGTGGGGATGCTATGCAAACGCCGCTCGATCTATTTTCATGTTTTCTGCGCCTCCGTGGCGCATTCTTCCGTCCGGCGCTGTTGTTGTGTCTGGTGTTGGCCGCGCCGGCGGCGGCGATGGATCGGGTGACGATCCGCCGCGACGGCAAGACGCAAGAGGCGGCCGGCAAAGTGCTGGTTACGGCCCAGGATGGCGGACTCTTGCTCCTGGGCCAAGACGGCGTGCTGTGGCTGATTCCGCCCGACGAAAAGGTCGAGCAGGCGTCGGACGATCGGCCCTTCGAGCCGTTTAGCCGCGAGGAAATGAAGCAACGCATCCTGGCCGAGCTGCCGCCGGGCTTTCAGGTGCATTCGACGACGCACTATCTGATTTTCTTCGACACGTCCCGGGCCTACGCCCGCTGGTGCGGCTCGCTGTTCGAGCGGCTTTATGGAGCGTTCACCAACGAATGGACCCGCAAGGGATTCGAGTTAAGCGAGCCCAAGTTCCCGTTGGTCGCGATTGTGTTCGCCGACAAGCAGGCGTACCTGAAGTATTCCCGGCCGGAGTTGGGCGACGCGGGTGGATCGGTCATCGGCTACTACAGCCTGACGAGCAACCGGATGACGATGTACGATCTGACGGGCGCGGCGTCGCAGCCGCGCGGCCGCGTGGGAACCGCCGAACAAATCAACCAGGTGTTGCTCCAGCCCGAAGCCCGGCAGACCGTCTCGACCATTGTCCACGAGGCCACGCACCAGATTGCGTTCAACAGCGGGCTGCACGCCCGATTGAGCGACTGCCCCCGCTGGTTCAGCGAGGGCGTGGCGATGTTTTTCGAGACGCCCGACCTGGATAGCCGCAAGGGTTGGAAGGGCATCGGCGCGGTGAATTGGCCGCGGGTCGAACAGTTTCGAAGGTATTTAAGCGCACGGCCCAAGGATTCGCTCGAAACGCTCCTCGGCGGCGACCGCCGCTTCATGGATGCGAAACAGGCATTGGACGCCTATGCCGAGGCCTGGGCGCTGAACTACTTTCTGATCAAGCAGCGTCCGAAAGAATACATTTCGTATGTTCGCACGCTTTCGGCAAAAAAACCGTTGATGCCCGACTCGCCCGAAGCGCGGCTGGACGATTTTCGCCGTGCATTCGGAGATCTCGATAAGCTCGACGCCGAATTTCTGCGTTACATGACCCGAACGCGTTAGCGTTTAGTCAACCTTTGATTTTGGAAATGAGTGCCACTCAATGCCGTTTCCAGTTTGCTGCAACAATGAGTGGATGCTGTTG